>JAOTYD010000068.1 GCA_029862005.1 Gammaproteobacteria bacterium
CTGGAGCCAGGCGTCACAAATCCCAAAGCCGAGGCGAAAGCGTATTTTATCGATCATCGCAGATTTACTGATCTGATTGAGGAGGATACTGGGTGAGTTTTGGATCAGGGCGAAACCTGAATTATCGCGGCTGAATCCACAGTAAACCGGCTGATAGGTCGGCAGCATTTGTCCCTGGTCAGCGATAAAGGTTTCCGAATAGGAGAGCAGTCGTTTTCGAAATATGATTACGCTGGGGGGCACAAATTTTTCTCGGTTTTGCTTTCTGGTCACCTAGGCCTGGCGCAGATTTTGCCGGGATTGGCGAATTGCCTGGCGCATTTTGAAGTAGCGGGCAAGTGAACGTAGACCCAGATGATCACGCATTACGAGCCACCACAATCGTATGTTCCAGCGTTTACAGCGTTGCTCGATCTCGGATAACACCTGTTCGGCCCGGCTCTTCGGAAGCTGGCGGCATTCGCGCGCGAGTTGTGCCATGGTACGCACCAGTAGGTTTTTATGCGCACGCAACTGGCCAGGTGTGCGCGCGAATTGCACGGTTTTTTCGACCGAGTCCAGCCAGTCCAGGTAGGAGCCGGAATTGAACTTGCTTCCGGTAGAGCCGCTGTCCCGATCGCGATAGCGATAAACGTTCTGCTCGATCAGTAACAGTGAATCGGCGTGAGAAAATACTTCACTGCAGTAAAACAGATCTTGCGCCATGCGCACTCCCAGCGGAAAACGGTAAGCACCTAGCTGGTCGCGACGAAAAAGCTTGCCCCAGGGATGCCCGCGCACCTGGTCGTGTTGGTAGAGAGTAGTGAGTACTTCCTGGCCACTGACCAGTGTTTGCTGCGTCACATTATAGCGTGCCGCACGTTCCTGTTGTTCATTAAAAATCGTGTTGTTGCCCTTGACAATACTGGCCGAGAATTGCTCAGCGGTATCGTATAGCGAAGCGATTGCCCCGGGTGCCAGACAATCATCGGGATCGACAAACATGAAATAATGACCGCTGGCTTCTTCCAGACCACGGTTACGGGTTACGCTGACACCCTGGTTTTCAGAATTTTTGAGTATGGTAAAATTAGTTAAGTGGTTTTTCTCGATAAAACGCCGACAAATATCGATGCTGGAGTCAGTCGAGCAATCATCGATCAGGATAACCTCGTAGGCGTGACTGAAGGCCTGACTGTAGATGCTTTCCAGGCACTCTTCGACATAAGGCGTTACGTTGTAAACTGGGACAATGATGGAAATCATTAATTCATTGCCCAATACAGTTCCTGCGGTCATCGATAGATAGTCTTGCCTGAGTGAGGCCTTGTGTTTATCTGCTGCGTTTTGCAGATTCGTGTGTGTACTCGATCAGAAGATAATGGTGGTAGACAAAAGCATAGTCAAGTGAGTTAGATTCCGAGCATCAACAGATTTCTGGAAATTGGTTCCTGCGCTTTGTAATATACGCGGTTTTACGTAATTGTCGGCTTTCATTCTCTGCGGGTGCGACAATCCTACATATAGGAAAAGTTTGGAGATTTCCAAAGTATGGTAATTCGCTCCCCGCAACCCGAATTGCTGGCCAAGATGTCTAGCGTCGAACCGCTGTTGAATGGAATTGCGGTTTTCATTCTGGCAACAATATTCTTGTTCTGGGACGCCAGCAGGGCGGTGTTTGTTTTACTCTCGCTTGCGGCACTGGGATTCCTTATTAGGTATAGACCTCAATTGCCCAGGGAACAGCGGTTTTACTCGTGGCCAATAATCGCTTATGTCGGCGCTACCTGCCTGGCACTGGCCTATGATGGATTTCCAGATCGTGGTGCAAATATTCTGGTATCAAGGTTTTTCTTGTTACTGCTGGCAATTCCGGTGGCGAGCTTGTTTTATGCCAGTTACGATGCCAATCGAAATCCGTGGTCGAAATTTTTGGTTGGCGCCATAGTCTTGGGTGGATTGGCGCTGGTCGATATTTTGATTTTGGGGAAATACAGGGCCGGCGCAGGTCATAACGAGGCGGCTTTTGGATTTCACGCATTGGCCATGACTTCCGTCATCCTCGCGTCATACCATCGCTTTAATCGGATCCGGTTTGGGAGAATATATTTTTTGCTCGGTCTTTTTATGGGGATTTGCGCTATGTTCCTGTCCGGAACACGGAGCAGTTGGCTGGCGGGGATCGGTGTCTTGATCGTCGTCGTAATTTTTTATCTCGACCGTTATCCTTTATACAAACGAATTCTCGTTTCAATTGCTCTTATCGCTAGCATTTCAGTAGTGGGGATGTCGATACCGCTGGTGCAGCAAAGAGTTGATAACATGATTCAAATCATGACTCCACTCCTCAAAGGTGAAGATCTAACTGATTTGGACAGTTTGAGTGCGCGCCTCATAGGCTGGAAGGCTGGCTGGCGTATGGGTAAATCGGAAATTTGGCTTGGAATTGGGCCTGGCAATGTCAAACGAACCCTGAGGGCTTATGGACGGGAATATCCTGAGCTCAAAGGTGCCGAAACTTTGAACCATATTCACAATCAGTTTCTGCAAACTTTTGCGATGAGCGGGATCATTGGGCTATGTTCCTTGATGACCCTGGTACTTTGCCACCTGTGGATTTTTACCAAATATCTGGGGCGACATTATGACAACGAGATACGCAGCCTCGCCCTTGGCGGATTTCTGCTACTGGTTGCATACTTGATTTACTCCTTTAGCGCGGTACCATTTTACGGCAAGCAATATATGCTGATGTACGCATTTTCCAGCGCAACTATCTGGGGTAGCTTACTCGGGGCCTTACGAGAATCGAAGCCGAAAACAGATGAGTGACGGATGCAGTTCAAGCTAAAAGCCTTGATCAGAACAGTGCGTTACTTGGGCCGGCGTTAACACGGTTCGCTATGCCGTTTCGGGGTGAGGAAGTTTCTCCCTCACGGGTTCAAGTTTCCGGTGGTGGGCAAGATAAAGTGGTTGGTGGGAGATTGCTTTTTAACTCCGAGTGCCAGGTAGGTAATTGTTATCCTCGCCAATTAATCCGTGTAATTCGCAGGATCAATCGAATTTACCAGAGGCGAAATGAGTGCAGCCCGGATAAACCGTATTTCCGCTTAAATAGACAAGCATGATCACTCTGGTCATTGGTCTGATTATATCGGGCCGCATCGAGCAATTGCGTTTATCGATAAAATACTTTATACCGGGCTGGCAGAAAAGACGCTCTCATGGCCCTGACAGTCTCGGAAATTGCTAAGGTTATGATTACGGGCTAACATTGCGCGTCTTTTACTTAATTGTCTAACCGATAAATCACAAAATTTCATTCCATGAAACCTTACCAGACACTAAAATTGCAGTCGCTTGCGATTGCCGCGCTGTTTATTGTGATTACGCTGATCGGAGCCCAGTTTTTTTCTCTTTTCTGGGTAATTTTGATTACTGCCTCGGCTGCAATCGTTGCCTTAAGCTGGCGTATGTTTCGTGCGCTACATCGGCAGATTGAAATCCAGCAATTCAGAGTCTTTCGCCAGTCCGAAGCGCTTATCGGCCTTTATGGAACGCTGGACATAAAACTTCCCCTGCCACAAACACGCCATCGTGCCGCGTCTCCGGACTTCTTGCATTTAATGGCCAGGGAAATATTCCGGATTCGACCCGAGCTTATTATCGAGGCTGGCAGCGGAACCTCTACGCTGGTCGCCGCCTACTGCCTCAAGAAGTTGGGCCGCGGTAAAATAATCTCGCTCGATCATATGGACAAGTACGCGGATATCAGCAGACAAGCGATAAAATCACATGGCCTCGATGGTTTTGCCGATGTGTTGTATGCGCCAATAAAGGAATATGATATCGATGGTAAAACGTATCCATGGTATGACGACATCGATCTGAAAACTATCGATCAAATCGATATGCTCATAGTCGATGGTCCACCAAGAAACGTGGCGATAGATGCCAGGTATCCTGCCGTTCCATTGCTGATTGACAAATTACATAAGAACTCGATTGTATTACTGGACGACGGCGCGCGTCCGGGAGAGCGGAATAATGTATCGAAGTGGAAGCAAAAGTATAGTTTGCACTATTCGTCAGAGCCGACGGAAAAAGGCGCATTCTCCTGCCATTTTTCTAATTCGTGAGGACTTCTCCTCGTTGCGTGTTATCTTCGGTAATAGCACTAATTGCAGCCACACGAATCGATAAAATTCCGAATGAAGAATCCTTCCGCCGAACAGATCGCAGACTTGCAGCAGTCGCTGTCGATGCCGGCCGATATTCAGATTACCGGATACCTGGGTACCGGCGCCCGCGCACATGTATTCCGGGCTAAACTGGGCCAGGATAGCGTTATAGCCAAGGTTTATCGTGAAACGGCTGCGCAGAAATATCGGCATAAGTACGGAACCGACATCGCCGAATTTGAGTATCTGCGCAATCAATCGCTGTTTGCGTTGACGCCGATTAGAAAACATGTTGCGCGGCCTTATCGCGTGTACCCTGATGCAAGTGAGTACACGCACTGCATAATTCAGGAGTATGTCTCGGGCCGTACGCTGAAAGATTTGGTCATCGAACTGGGCCATCTGCCGCGGGAAGTGCTCAATGCGGGGTACCGTGTTGTCCAACAGGCCGAGGCACACGGGGTACATGATCTCGATATAAGTTCGAAGAATGTGAGGATCATCGAGCAGGATGGGGAACTGGTTCTGAAACTGTACGATTTCAACTTGATGCCGCAATACCTGCACGCACCAAATCCGTTTCTGTGGCTGGCTCTCAAGCTGGGTTTACGCAGCCGCTCCCACCGCGACTACCGTAATCTCAGAAAATGGGAGCAACGAGGACAAAATGCGCGCTTGCCCGGAAATCAAAGCTCACTTTGAACGATACACTATGAATTACAAAAGGCCAGAAACGAAAGCAGTATTCCCTACCGAAGCGATAGACAGGTGAAGCAGGCGTTCAGGCTAAAAACATTTGTCCGTAAACTCCGTTTCAACGGTTCGAGATATCATTGCCCAATTTGTGCTTCGAATCTCAGGTGCCTCAGGCCCAAGGGCTTCAACTTCCCGGTGCTGTCGGAGAAGGCAGTGATCGGCGGTGGATACCGTCTCAACGCCCAGTGCCCGGTTTGCAAATCAACCGACCGGGAGCGACTTTTATATCTCTACCTGTCGAAAAGAACCGACGTTTTCAAGGATCGGGTTAAGTTGCTGCATGTAGCACCCGAGCCGGGATTAAGTGCGTGCTTTAAAAATTCCCTCAACATTGACTACCTGACAGCAGACATCAGCTCGAGTGAGGTAATGGTAAAAATGGATATTACCGATATTGGCTACCCTGATGGATCGTTTGACATCATTATCTGTAATCACGTACTGGAGCATATTATCGACGATATCAAGGCGATGCGGGAGCTGTGTCGTGTTCTAAAGCCAGGGGGGTGGGGCATTTTACAGGTACCGATATCCCTGGTTCTTGAGCAAACCTTTGAGGATTTCTCCGTCACGGAACCCGCCGCAAGAGAAGAGGTGTTCGGACAGTCGGATCATGTGCGTATCTACGCCATGGATTACGTCGAGCGCCTGAATCGCTCCGGCTTTGCGGTCAAGTTGTTCAACTGGTGGGAAGATCCAGAACTGGTCGGCGTAGACAACCGCTACGGCTTGCTACAGGATGAGTCGCTGTTTCTCGTTACTAAACCGGCTGTCGAGAGTTAGAAATATACTTTCGTGGACGTTGTAATAGTCCGCTCATACACAATTCCGTGCAGAAATCGAGGGTTACTAAATATAAAAGCCTTAACTAACAAATAGTCAAGGCTTTGAATTGGTGGATACGTCAACTACCGAATCACGGTCCCGCCCATTTATTCTCGCCCGAGAAACCCTGTATTAATCCGTAATCGTTAATTTAGTACTTTATCTGCATAACTCTGTGCTCGAAGTCAGTTCGAGCCTGTTTGAATTCCGGTGTATAACGCCCATTTCTCGGTGTTAAACGGATGTAGTCGCGTAGAATTAGATCCGCGCGTTTTGCTCTGTAGGTTTTCAGGTAGGGGTAGATCTGGTTTAGCAATGCCAGGGCTTGCCGATTGGAGATGGCATATGTGTAGCTTGGGGTGTGGTGAGATTGGTAGGTTCTCTTACCGGTAATCTTACCGGCACCGACTGAATCAAGCACATATTCAAGCAGGGGGCGTTCGGTGTTGCTGATACTGATCACCAGCTGACGGTTTTCCGATTTATGACGACGAGATAAGGCGACTGTCCCCTCGCCATCAATTATGCCGGCAATATAGGCTGCATCAGTGAGATCCAGCAGTTTTGCTTCCTTGTACACGCACTAATTCTCTTTTTGTTCTCAACAAGAAAAGTATCATTAAATCAAAGAAAAAGGAAACCCTGGCCTTTAATTCGGCCAGGGTAAGTTTGGTGGAGACGGCGGGACAGCTTATCCACATTTTTCAATGTGGGCTGGACTATTCCTTCACCTGCCAAAACTCGACAGGGGAGAGCGTGTTGTGGACCTTTGTCCACCCTAGTACTCCCTGGGAAATCCTTTAGGAGCCTATGAGTCTCTAGCCGGCTTACTGGTTTCCCATTCACCGGACGGCGTTAGCTTAGGATTATTTCCCTTAGCGTTCACCGTATGAGCCCTCTTTTTCCTACGGGGATCACTCCCCGTGGCGACCATTTCACTAATCGAACCCGCGTCCGCAAGCCCTCTGCCATCGGCTCTACATGCTTATTCCGACATTAGTTTAACTGACAGCTACCCGCCGGACGGGGAAAACAGACAGCGATTCCGGTACTTGTTTAGTGCTTCAGCCCCGAACGAGCATCCATCACGATTCTATGAGAGCGATGCCGGAATGTTCAAAAGAGAACCTGGACGCATAGACACGGCTCCAGTCCGACAGCAATCTACCGGTTATTAAGCGGCGAGTGCGTAGTTGTCGTCGTTGGCAACTATAATTTGCAGAAGATTTAACGAGGTTTTCTACATTCTC
>JAOTYD010000069.1 GCA_029862005.1 Gammaproteobacteria bacterium
TGAAAAACGACATGTTTTCCTCGAGCACCAGCGGATTGCCCGCGAATATCAACGGCTGCTCCATCCAGGTCGGCGGACAGGTAGCCCCCATCGTGTATCCGCAGACTGTCAGCACCGCATCGTGTTCGCCGTTGTCTTCGAGCGTTTCCCGGTAAGTATCGTAGATCTCGCCGACCGTGGTTCCCGGGCGCAGGATCGATTGCACCGCCTCCAGCGCAATGACACTGGTTTCGTGCATTTTCAAATGACGTTCGCTTATGTCGGGTCCAGTCAACACCACGCACATGCTCGCCGCGTGATAGTGCCGGTAGGCGACCCCAAGTTCGAGGGTCACCTGGTCGTTGTTCAGGACGTGTTTCCGCCCGGAGGTGTAACGCAGGTTAAGCGCCGATTTACCGCTGCCAAGCGGCGGGATATGCGCCGGCAAATCGGCGCCCATACGAAACAGCGTGTCGTAAAAGGTGGCGTAGATATCGCCCTCGTATGCGCCGGGAAATGTCGCCTCGATGGTTTGCTTCATCACTTTATCCATGATCTCTCCCGCCCTGCGCAGGTAGTCCAGCTCCTGCGGACTCTTCACCAGGCGCAACTCGCGGATGAAATCCGGCGCCACGATCAGCTCGCACCAGCTATCCAGCTCCGCCTGGATTTCGAGAAACAAGCGCGGTGTCAGCCCCATGGTATCCACCTGGATGCCGATGCGCTTGCCCTGCATGCCGAGCGAGTCGAGCATCTCCCGAATCTGCCCGCTGCGCGGCGCATCCTGCGAATCGACCGCGATACGGATATCTTCACAGATTGACGAGTAAGCGGCGTTGCCCAGGTCAGCCGGACGCGCCAGGTGAGTCAGCTGCCCATCGATGCCGAGGAACATGCAACCGAAGATGGTAAAACCGTCCGAATCGAAACCGGTCAGCCAGTACATGTCTTCGAACTTGAACAGCAAGATGCCATCGAGTTCGAGCTCAGCCATGCGCTCGCGTGCCCGCTGCTGGCGGTCGGCAAACTCCGTACGGGTGAAATGGATATTGACGTCATTCACAACAAAATGATCTCCGGCAGTGGGCGCATCGCTTCGACGTTGCCGGTCAATCCCGCCGAATTTCGCGCTGCCGCATCGGCATTTTGTCGATGAGTGCGTAAATGTCGTCCATGGGAACAATGGTGTTTTTTGACAACTTGACCGTTCCGTCTTTACCGACCAGCAGCACGGCGAAGGCGCCCGCGTCGATTCCGAGTGCAGCTCTTATCTCTTCGACCTGTGTCGGATCGAGCTTTCGTTTTCCGGCAAGCGACGTTCCATCGGTCGCAAGGCTGATTAGCACGAGGTCACGTTCTCCAAACTCTCTGCCCGTTGCTGCAACCTGTTGCAGCTGCCTGGCAAATTTCGGCTCGTCCGGCGCCGGGCTGCTGACGACCAGCAGGCGGTTTTCCCACTGGTAATCGCCGAGAGAGAAAGGTTCGCTATCGCGATAAGCCTGGACGGAGTCCACTGCGATTGCGAACGGCCCGTCTTTGCCGTCGGAAATCATCAAACCCAGTCCCCTGATGTGCGCCGGGTTCGGCGGAGCGACGTCCAGTTTGTTACCACGGAACTTCGGCACAAAATCCGCAAAGGGAAGATCGATCCCGAGCCACTGGCCCGCGGTGGTTTCGAATTCGCTCCAGAAGCCAAGTTCTCGTCCACGGCAGATGGCGTTCGTTCGAAGCTGCCACGAGTATTGCCGACCGTCGCCTCTGACCCGAAGCCTGATTCCACTGAATTCCGATAGATCCATCCGCGGACCTCGACTCCGAATCGAACTGAAGCCGCCTCCGAGCGTATTTGTCGATCCGGTAAACATCAGATTGCCATCGTTCAGCTCGAATCCTCCGCTGCTCCTTCCACCCATGACGTCATCATTAACGACAAACCACTCGAGGCTACCAGGCTCCTGGGAAAAGTCAGTGATTAGTTTTATCGGGCCCGCGGAGGCTGTGCTGAAAAGGGCTGTCATCAGGGTCAATCCGGTAAACGATAAAACAATTCCTGGGCCGCTCGGCATAACGCTGTCCTTCAATCACGGTTCAAGAGAGTAGCGCCGGGCAGGTCCCGTTGCCTGCGTTTAATGGTAATAACTATTCCGGAGAAAGTATATTTCATTGCCGATGTAGCGTCTGGCATCTAGCCTACGCCCGAAGCTCAAATTCACGCTTGCGATGGTGATGATCTGGCAGGAACTGAGTGACATTGCAGAGATAAGTTAACTGCCACCATTTCTCTAGCTGCCTAAGCGTCCTGAAGAAGATCGATGGCCGCGCCACGCGGCATATCGCCACTGATCCGGCCCACTCGCGAGGGACAGGCGGAACAGACCAGGATCAAATCCTCCAGGGCTTCGAGTTCGACATAGTCCCCTGGCGCGGCGGCCGACGCTTCATCCGCGAGTGCATAGTCCTGCCCAACCAGCGCATGCTCGAATACATTCCAGGGACAGCATGAATTCGGGGGACAGTATACCTAACCCCGTGAATTCGGGGGACAGTATACCTAACCCCGGAAGCACCGCTCAGCGATAACTGGATTCAAGCGGTCTCGGTGCCAATTGCCTGATGCCAAACCACGTGCAACTAGTAATGGTGCCGAGCAGCGAAGACGGCTTGCGAGCAACCCTGGGAGAAGCACACCGGCACCACACCCGGCATATTAATTTCCGCCAGGGTTGGCGCGGTCACTTGTGGCAGGAGCGGTTTCACTCCTTTCTGATGGATGAAGATTCTGGGGACAGTATACTTATTTCGACAAGAACTCCTTCAGGCCGGGTATGGTGAATTAGGTATACTGTCCCCGGAATTCGCTCAGCGGCGAAAGTAGCGCCAGATCTTGTCGACCCGTTTACGGAAGGCACGCGTATTGCTGCGTGGGTTGTTCGCGACCGGCGACGGCAGGGTCGCCGCGAGTTCGATCGACTCGCGCGCGGTAATCCTCGAAACCGGCACATTCCAGTAATATCGCGCGGCGGCATCGGCGCCATAAATGCCTCGGCCGAACTCGGCCACATTCAGGTAATACTCGAGGATACGCCGCTTCGACAGGCTGCGTTCCATGCCGAGGGTCAATACGAGTTCGTGCCATTTGCGCAGCGGGTTGCGCGACGAACTCAGGAACAGGTTCTTCACGGTCTGCTGCGACAGCGTGCTGGCGCCATAGGCCAGACGCTGTTGCGACAGGTTGTATTCCATAGCCTCTTTAAGCGCTTCCAGGTCGACGCCTTCGTGTTCGTAAAAACGGGAGTCTTCGGCAACGATCACGGCGCGAACCAGGTGTTTCGGAATCCCGTCGATGGCAACCGGACTCCAGCGCAGTTTCGGCCAGTCAGTTCGCTGCTGACGTTCCCGCTCGTAGTCCCGGATAAACTGCGAGCGCTGAATCGGGCCATGCCGATAAGCCGCCCAGTCCGGCCAGATCGAAGCCAGGTAGACCGCGTCGGCAATGACCAGAAGCAGCAATACCAGCCCACTCCAGCGAAGGAACCGCCTGAGCCGGGAAACGCGCGTCCGGGCAAGGCGCCTGCGTCGCGACCAAAATGCCATATATCCAACTGTGAACCGGGAAACCGGTAATTTACAGAAACGAGATTACGAGGGACAGTATATTAATCACAATAGTGAGTTCATCGGAGCTAAATATTGCGGGCAATTCGGGGACATTATACCTGATTTAATCAGGCCGACTTTCGGGCCGGGCTCGATGGAATAAGGCCGATTCGGGGAACACTATAGTTTATTGACAATATGCTGTTTGCAAAACGGGTACCATGAAATCGTTATACTGTCCCCGGAATTAGAATTATCCGAACTAAGAACCGGAATCAGGCTGGAATACAAACGCCCAGGTCGTTCGCCCGTCAGCAAAGTAAACGATTAAATAAATCTGTCCCAGTTTTTACGGTTTTTTCGTGCCCCAGTAACTGACAGTTGGAAATTTAACTTGCAATGGTAATGCCAACCTTCCGACACGGATGATATGGCACGCGATTTGCAATCATTTTGACCAAATTGTGCCAACAAACGGAGCTAAACCCGCAAAATCTCTCTGTTAAACGAATTTTGACTCCAGATAGGATAGATTCCCGGCCTATTTTCTCGAATTAGGGAAAACGTCTTCCCGCTTTCGAGAATATCGTTTACCTCGCCCTCGCTTCCAGTATCCGGTTTCGGCTCGCTTTTAGCTGTTTGCGAGTTGCGTAGTAACGAAACGATCTTTACGTTGGAAAACATAAAAGGCGTATTTGTTTTTTGACGTAGCAACTATCTGAAATCGAAAGCCAATCCAAATTTGTATTAACCCTTCACATTTGACTAAAGGAGACTAACCATGAACAATTCAATCAATCGCAGAAAATTCATCAAATCAATTTCCGCCCTCGCGGTAATCCCGATTCTAGCCCCGGCATTGGCGCAAGCAGCGCAACTCGATCCGGAAAATGCCCAGGCCAAGGCATTCCAATACACCCATAAATCTCAAGTGGCCGGCAAGACATGCAGTAACTGTCAGCTTTTTACCGGAGGCGCCGGGGCCGAATGGGGCCCTTGCAATATTTTTCCGGGTCAGGAAGTTGCCGGGGCGGGATGGTGCTCAGCTTGGGTCGCAAAAGCTTAATGTATTAAAAGGTGACAGTTAACTTGTTTTGCAGTGCAGAAATAAGTTGACTGTCACCATATCCCACACTCCAAACAATTAAGTATACTGTCCCCGGAATTCCGATCATTCCCATCCGCTGCCATAGCTCTCCGGGCTCGCGTTTGCGGGCAATGTAGTGGTTCCGCCCTGCGCCGCACCGAGATCGGTGACGCCAGCTAATCCCAGCAGAAGCAACAGTGCGAAGATCAGCAAACCGCACTCCGTCGTCATCACTTTCACGGGTTCGCCCCGGTTTCGGGGTCCATGCCCTTCAGGAATTTGAACAGTTCGCTATCGGTCGACAGCACCAGTGTCGTGTTTTCGGCGATGATGTGCTTATAGGATTCCATCGTCCGGGTGAACTCGTAGAACGCAATGGCCTGGGCGCTCTGGTTGTAGGCACCGGCATAGATCTCGGTGGCCCTGGCATCGGCCAGGCCGCGGATCTCCTCGACCTGCCGGTAGGCCTCGGACTGGATCTTGTTGAGGTCGCGAACGCGGTTGCCGCGAATTCTGGCCGCTTCGCCGTTGCCTTCCGATAGAAACCGCTCGGCAATCTGGCGCCGTTCGCTGATCATTCGGTCATAGATCTTCGGGCGAACACTGTCGTTGTAATTGATTCGTTTGAAGCGGATGTCGAGCAGCTCGATCCCGAATACCTGAACCTTTTCGGCGGCCGCGAGAAAAATTTCCTGTTCGACCAGCTTGCGGCCTTTCTGGATCGGCACCAGCGAGCCCATGTCGAGTTCGCGCTCGGCATCCGTCAGCAGTCCGTCGCGCAGGGGCACGCGATCACGGGTGGTGCGAATGATTTCGATCAGCTCGTGCTTGGCGACGGCGTTGCGGGTCTCGCTGCCCAGGATATCGTCGAGGCGGGATTGCGCGCTGCGTTCGTCGCGAAGTCGCAGGAAATACTGCAGCGGATCGATAATCCGCCAACGGGCGAACAGATCGACAGAGATGTAGAGCTTGTCCTTGGTCGGCATGTCCGAGGGATTCCCGTCCCACTCGAGCACCCGGTTATCGATCGGGTTGACTTCCTGGATGAAGGGGAGCTTGAGCTTCAGGCCCGCTGTCGTCACCGGATCGCCGATCGGCTTGCCGAACTGGGTGATGATAATCTGCTCGACTTCGTTGACCGTGTAGATCGAATTGATTAGTACGAACGCCGAGCCGCCCAGTAATACCAGTAAAACTATCAGTTTGTTCATGGCCGATTCCCGTTTGCGCTGCCGAGATTCAACAGCGGCAGAATATTGCCGGTCTGGCCATCGACGATAATTTTCGAGCCTATGCCCGGCAAGACGGCCTGCAGGGTCTCGACGTAAATACGCCGGCGCGTGACTTGCGGAGCCTTCTCATACTCGGTCAGCAAGGCGCTGAATCGGGCAACATCGCCCTCGGCCTCGTTGATTCGCTTGAGCCGGTAGCCGTCAGCCTCGCGGATTCGCTGATCTTTCTCGCCCTCGGCCAGCGGGATCACCTTGTTGTACTCGCGGCGCGCCTCGTTGATCAGTTTTTCTTTTTCCTGTTGCGCCTGGTTTACCTCGTTGAACGACTCCTGCACCGGTTTGGGTGGATTGATATTCTTCAACTGCACCTGGTCGATGCTGATTCCCATCGCGTACTTGGTCGACAGCGCCTGCATCTTGGTCAGGGCCTCCGCTTCGATTTCCTGGCGCCCGATGGTGATCACTTCGTCGACGGTGCGATCGCCGACGACTTCCCGCATGACCGATTCGGACACGTATCGCAGGGTCAGGCCCGGCTGTCGTACCTCGAACAAAAATTTGACCGGGTCCGAGATGCGGTACTGAACGACCCATTCCACCAGCGCGGCGTTGAGATCGCCGGTCACCATCTCCGTTTCCCGCCTGCCATCGACGGGGCTCTGGTAAGGGTCCGTGGCGCCCGGGGTGGTGAATCCGAATTCCTGCTTCAATTGGCGTTTAACCGGAACGATGATGGCCGTGTCTATTCCCAGGGGGAATTTGAAATGCAGGCCAGGTTCGACGTTCTTCACATACTTGCCAAACCGCTGCACGACCGCGACCGAATCGCTCGGAACCGTGTAATACGCGGTCCATGCGCCGGCCAGCAGCGCCGCGATGGCCGCGAACATGATGACAGAGCTCGGACCGCCGCCTGGCATGAATTGCCCAAGCCACTGCCGAGCCCTGGCGAGCATTTGCTCGAGGTCGGGGGGTAGATTATTGCCGGCGCCCCATGGGCCGCCACTGTTGCCGTTACCG
>JAOTYD010000070.1 GCA_029862005.1 Gammaproteobacteria bacterium
CGACAAAGCGGTGGAAATCGTGCAACAAATCAAGGGCGTGAAATCCGTCAAGAACGATATGAAGCTTAAGTGACGTTGACTCTCATCTAATCCGTTAAGGGCTGCGAGGGCAAAACGTGGGCGTCCGCTTCTGGCCGTTTCCAGCAGCCTAGTCACGAGCAATAAGCGTCCGCTATGAAGAAAAGCAGACTCAAATCGATCTCAGGGATCAGTGTAATCAAGTGCGAATGTGATACAGATATCGTGCCAAAGTACCCTTATGGATGAATGGAAGGAAATCCTCCTCACTTTCTCGAATAAGGCTCGCGGTAATAAACCCATTACCTTCTGCCTCAAATTCGGCCTGGAGGTCCTTCGCTGCTTGATAGTTTCGGTGCCAGAACGCGTCATTCTGGATCGTGTAGTCGTAAGCATTAAACGACAATCCGATCTCGCTCAGTGATTTCCCCAGAGGCGTCTCCTCGGCACTATATTCAGTAGCTTTACGTCCGTCTGGAACGTGCTTGAGCATGAAAATACCCATTTGTCCTCCGGGTTTTAGGAGTTTTGCTACCTGAGCCATCGTGTTCGTCAGATCCTCGACCCAATAAAGCGTATCAATTGAGATAACCGTATCGAAGGATTTTTCCGGTAAATCGAGTGCATTCATATCACCAGTCACGAATGAGAGCCGATTCCGTTTATCCCGAGTGCGCTCCTTTGCCTCCTCAATTACTGGCTCCGCGTAATCCAGTCCGGTCACCTTCACCCCGGTCTTTTCGGCGATGTACTCAGCGATGACACCCGCACCGCATCCCAGATCGAGAAGATGCTCATCTTCCTTGGGGTCAAGTAATTGTAGAAGGTGGTGGAGGGCGGTCATATCCGTCATCCCTTCTTGCGTGAGATCGATACCAAACGCCCGTTCACACAATTTTGAATGCGCTGCACTAGCACGCGCAGCCGGGTAGAACTTTTGATAATAATACCAGTACATGTCCGGGCGCTCGGCGTAGTATTTAGCCCCCAGTGGAATCCCCGACTCGGTCAGGCGGTAGCCGGTTTCATCTCCTTCAATGAGATCTTTCTCCAGCAAGGTTGGGAAAGCATCGGTCCAGTCTTCCTGAAACATCCAGTACCGATCGCCGCCTTTAACAAGCGTTTGACGGTCATTCGGTTCGCCCTCTTGCTCTGCCATGCGAATGGATGCGAGAACCTGGATTTCGGCTTCGGTAAGTGTTGATTGAGACATAGCACTCCCCCTATGAACTATGTTGGCCGACTATAGCTTAGGTAGTACTGGATTACACCTCGATGAAGACTTGAGCAGAATGGCCAGTTGTAACGAGCGTCCGAAACTGGCCGAAGAACGAAGCCTGCGCATCTCTTATGAACGTCCGCTTACGGGAAAGCAGGCATTCAGAGATCTTAGATAAAGGCTAAAAAATAAATCCTTAAAGTTGTGGGCCTAGTAGTAGGGAACAATTAAACTAGAATCCTTTCAATCCTCGACAAATGACCAGGTCATTATAGTTAAAGTTTAATGCTTCTTGCGGCGTGACTTTTTTGCCTTGCGTCCTGGCGAAGGACTCGTTTCGGATGTGCCGTACATTGCCAGCCTGATTTTTTTCTTACGGCGTCTTTCAAGGAAAACCAGTGTCAAGATAAACAACAATAGCCCTCCAACTGCATAGCTCCATGACGGCACGCGAAAACGACCTAGGTCCCCTTCAATAAATTTACCACCGACAAAATTTGCCTCATGTATTCGTGCAGACGTATCGTCTTCCACATCGAATGTGACTCGTAAATCGGCTTCGTGCGATCCTGCCCGGAGTTTGAGGATTCGGTGATAGTCGGAATTATGCAGGTGCAAATGCAAAGAGTAGTACCCATCGGCGTCAGTCCTGCCGGTGCTGAGCAACTCACCCTCCATGAACGCTTGAACTGTTAAATTGTCCATGCCCTTCTGATTAGCATTGAGCACATAACCTCGGATGTTATAGCGATGATCAGCCTCATGATCAGCCCAAACATTGTTGAAGAATAAGCTTCCTGCGATTAGGGAAAAAATAATTGTTCTCATTAGAATACAATTCCAGAGAGAGGTAAGAGGCAGCGAAATTATACAAGAGGGAGCAAACGGAAACGCAAATATTTAAAAAATACCAGCGTCCGCTCCTGGCCGAAGGTCGCCACTAAACGCATAGTTTTGAGCGTCAGCTTACGGAAAAGCATACTCTCAGAATTGAATTTTATGGGGCGGTTACGAACCAACTCGAATCCTTACAAAGGAAAGAAAGCCAGGAAGTAGTCTGGCTTAGACCTAAATGGGTCGGTGACAAACACGAATCATTTTCAGTTGTCGCCGCCCCCCTTGTTGGTCAAGCCAAAATAACCCAACATTAGTTACCAGGTTAAATCATCGGGGATCTGGTAGGCGGCGTAGAGGTCGTCTTCCAGGGTGGCAGATGCATCCCTGTTGTTTAGCAGTATTACCGATTGTTCATCGCGCTCGGCAATTTTCTGCGCTACCTGGACAGCAACGATTTCGAATTGACTGCCCTTGGTTATACTGGTGACGACAATTGCGAGATGTCCTGAGGTTAAATGGTTTTTCTGATCCTCGGTGACCAGGATATTCTTGACCTTGTTTTCATATTCGAAGCTATAAGGAATCTCGCCTCGGCTCCGATCCAGTTTGTTGACTTCTATAAGTTGTTTAACCTGGGCACCGATCGCTTTTTGCCTGGCAATATCTTGTTTTTTCTGATTGAGTACGCGGTCCTGTTCCACCCTTTCGGCGTGGCGCTGCTGGGCTGCAGCTTTGGCCGCATTAACCGTTTTCCCCCCGGACTTACGAGCCAAATTAGTCTGTTTCTGTTTCTCCTTGTTGGCCAGTTTAGCTTTGTGTTTATCGACCAGACCAGCCTTGAGTAATTGATCCTGTAGTGATGCCATTGGGTGCTTCGAGTAATTGCAAGTGGATAGGGTATAAAATCAATGCTGTTTATACCAGCACAACGCGCCGGTAATAGAACAGGGTATTAGGGGACAAACCATGTTTTACAGATTGCGTATAAAGTGAACGTTATTATCCGAAATTACAAGCGACTGTTATTGGCCGAAGAACGAAGCTCAGCGTTAGCGTTTCAGCGTCCGTATATGGACTCCTCCTCGTTTGCAAGTAATCGGTTCCTGGCAGTTGGCTCGACTGCAAACGTATATCCGGCCTCTTCAGTTGGCATACGCTGATGCCGGGCCATAATGGGGTTTTCGCGCACCGATTCCCTATTGCTTTGACGTGTTATTACACACGCTGACGCTCCCGGGTTTTATCGGTGCCGGTTCGACCTGTTTGCCATTAACCGCTTACTTCGCAATCGTCAATTGAATAGTCTCTCCTCGTCCTCTGTATTTAGCTGACTGATGCTGCCGCCAGATCCGGATCATAATCAACTTCCCGGGTCATCATCGCCCAGGCCATTCGCGCCATCTTGTTGGCCAGTGCCACGGCCACCACATTGGCATGTCGCCGGGACTGAAGATCGATGATCCAGCGACTTAACCGATCCTCCTTGCCCTTGGCCGTGCGCACCGCAGAACGGGCGCCATGCACCAGTAAACAGCGTAGATAAGCATCACCGCGCTTGCTGATCCCGAGTAGCTTGTCTTTCCCACCCGAACTATGCTGTCTTGGCGTTAATCCCAAGGCCGCCGCCATGTCTCTACCTTTACGGTACTGCCGACCATCCCCGATCGTGGCCACCAGGGCGGTCGCGATCAATGGACCCACCCACGCAGCTGCTGCAATCGTCTGGCCATTGGATCTTCTTGTGCAATCACAGCGATCTGTTTATCCAGTTCAGCCATCCGCTGATCCAGCGCATACAAATCTCCCCATAGTCCCTGGAGCAGCTGCCTGAACAAGAAGGTCAGACCATTGTCCGCATCTTCCAGCCAGTCAGGAATGGCTCTGCGCAGTACCGGTAACTGTTGCGGGGCCACCAGACCATATTCGGCAACCAGCCCGCGGATCTGATTCGCCTTGGCGATACGATGGCTCTTGATTTCATCGCGGATGCGATGTATCGCCTGGAGATCCTGTTGCTCGATCGTTTTGACTTTCACCGGGTGCATGTTGGGTCTGTCCATCGCCTCACAGATCGCCTCGGCATCATTGACATCGTTCTTGTTGCTCTTGATGAATGGCTTGACGAATTGCGGTGGGATGACTTTCACCGGGTATCCCCGCTGCATCAACTGCCTGGCCCAGTGGTGGGCGCCGGCGCAGGCTTCCATGCCGATCTTGGTCCCCGGCACAACCGTATCGCACAATACCTTTATCCATTTACCTCTCGATAACCGTCGCTTCCAAACGGTTTTTCCCTTAGGATCGACACCATGCAGTTGAAAAACATTCTTTGCCAAATCAACACCTACTCGATTAATCTTCATTTCGGACTCCTCTTTATCGTTAACTGAAATGTAACAGTCTCAGTTTGGCACATCGATGCCGATGAGATGAGGAGGAGTCCATCCCATTGCTTTGGAGAAAACAGACCCTCAGATTCGATAGATCAGCGGCGATTTACGACCCTATTGGGACACTCACTGCAGTTTGAGTTAGGGTCTAACGATTGCAGAAATTTGTGATGTTGCTGCTTACTGCACCTTCATTTTAGTTTGCTGATCCAGACGAAAGCAGCGAGAGTCGGCTCGGCCTGACGGACAGGAATTGGCAGAAGCAGCGGTCATTTCGCTTGTATCTATGAAATTGCCTCAAGAATTCATAAAGAAAGGAGCTCCAAATCCAGTTCGATGCCGTTTGCACCATTAACCAATACAACCAGGAATATTGCACACAGGCGTTAATTCTTCCTATACATCGATTGTGGGCAAGGACGGGGCGCAAAATACACTGTTAACCGGTCTGATTATCTTCGTACCAGTCGGAGGCCTGTCGCACGGTATCCTGGTGCTGATGCGATTAATCCGACCCCGGGCCTTGTTAGCAGGCTGCGACATCCCTGCCACGGAGCGTCGTCCCGTAGAGCCTGATGTGCCGCCCCCGATGCCAGTTGAAATCGCGAACAAGTTGCGCTGAAAGACCGGGAACGACAAGACAACATATTGTATTTGCCTCGACGCCCGTGAACCGATACGATTCCCGCTGGTCATAACATTCAGCCGGTTGTGCTTTGCTCAACTATATTGACGAATCCGAATCTTCCTACTAAGGTACCGACGGACACCCCGAATAATGCGAGTAACGATTCGAAAACGCCTGGCCCGGTTAATTTGCTGCATGATGGCAATCAACCTGCTGGCTGCACCGATGGTGCACGCGTCCTGGGTTATTCTGGACGGTCCCGCGGAGCAGGGCCTCGATACGAGTCACCGCTGCAAACATGTCATCGAAGAAGCCGATCGAGTTTCCGCGCAGCTGTTGCAGGAGGCTGTCGACACGGCCGGTGAGATGCAATGCGAGCACGGCAGTACCTGCAAGGTTTTGTGCGGCATTTCCGCCTCCATGTTGCACCAAGAGTGCGCACTTTCAGCCTTTGACAAATCCGATCGCTGGCTGCCCACTAACACGCCCGCATTGGAATCCTCTTTCCTGTCCCGCCTGGAAAGGCCTCCGAGACCCTAACTTCACCGGTCCCCGAGACCGCCTGGCCAGTTCGAAGCAAAGCCGGCCACGACTCATTGCGCCATCGCAATCGCTGACCGTGATGCATTGCCTGTGGCGTTACATCTAATCGTTATTTTTCGAGGTTCCAGTGCTGAACATGAATACAGGTACAGGGTTTAGATACGCCTTGCTCGCTTCGGTTCTAATGGGAAACGCGGCGTTGGCCGCGGAGGATATGCCGTCTCCGCTGGATGTCGATCAGCATCCCGCGTCGCCACCCTACGAATCCTTGTTTCCCGACGAGGTCGTCCCGCTTGATACCGGGCTCTCGTGGAAACGCAGGTTTCGCGGAGATGAGACATTTAATTCCGACGAGACACTACCGCCGACCAGCTCGGTGCTGGAGCGCCTGTCGAATCGCCCGGGCTCGGGTACAAGTGGCGAATCGATGCGGGGCGGATTCGATGCCAGCGGCGTGGTGCGCCAGGTACGGTTGTCGGAAGGCAAGATCAAGGTCGAGCACGGACCCATCGATCGTCTCGGCATGCCGGGGATGACGATGATGTTTCGCGTCGAGGATCCAGCCCAGCTCACCGGCCTGGATAAAGGTTCGGAAATTGATTTCGACGTCGACAACACGGCGGCTGGATTTTCGATTACGCGGCTGGCGATGAAATCGAGTCGTTTCGATGCCACCGGGGTGGTCAAGCAGGTCAGGATGTCCGAGGGCAAGCTCAAGGTCGAGCACGGACCCATCGATCGTCTCGGCATGCCGGGGATGACGATGATGTTTCGTGTCGAGGATCCGAAGCAGATGGCGAATATCGAGAAGGGCTCGGAGATCGAGTTCAACGTCGACAATAAGGCCGCCGGGTTCACCATCACCGGGCTGCAGTTGATCGGCGGCGATGCGGGCGATGCCTTCGACGCGAGCGGTACGGTCAAGTCGATCCGGGCCGACCAGGGCAAGGTCAAGATCGAGCACGGCCCCATCGACAAGTTCGGCATGCCGGGCATGACGATGCTGTTCAAGGTCAGGGATGTGCAGTTCCTGGCCGAGCTACAACGCGATATGCCCGTCGACTTCGACGTGGTCAATGGGCCAGGCGGTTTCGAGATTACCCGTATCCGGCCGGTAAACGTTCCGCAAATGGCGGCTGCTGCCGCTCGTCTTTGCTACAGGGTCGGCCCGTTCGCGAAGCAGGATCAGGCTCGGGCAGTGGGCCAACGTTACCGGGACCGGGGTGCGGCGACGCAGCTCAAATCCGCCAGC
>JAOTYD010000071.1 GCA_029862005.1 Gammaproteobacteria bacterium
CTGCCAGCGATCCCACATTAACGCCTTGTCAGTTTCTGTGTAGTAAATCCTCGGTCGCATTTTCATTTTCAACATCCTCCTCTCTATAGTTAGAGATTAGGTGTTGCATCGACCGATTGAAATCGCAACCCAACTGAGACACTCATAAACACCTCCAATAGAGTTACATTTTAACGCTATTAGGTGTCTAGCAAACCCTGGGAAGTCCAGTACTACCAGTACTTTGCCTGACGCATATCTGACCACGTGCGAATCTCTGGACGAGGTTCCATTACTAGCTATCGCCAACGAGTCGCAAACCTACAATCAGGTAAGGCACAAAGTGTTTGCGATGCCATGTGTACTATCTTGCACAATCCTTGGACCAAATTTGATGCGTTACTGCCAAAAGGTGCAGTAAAATAGGTTGTGACCCCGCATCGGGTCTATATTAATTTGGCTTACAGGTTTACTTGATGGCTATTCCCGGGCGATGCGGGTTTTTTGATTGTTGTAGTATTAATTTAATTAAGGAGAAGACTATGTTAGTAAAACAGCTGCTATTAGGTACCATTCTTATAACATCTATCAACACGTTTGCCTTTGCAGATCCATTATTTACCAACGGATCGCTGCGAGGAGAGTATTTGATAACCCTGATAGAAATTCGACAGGAACTAGCTGGTATCGACTATTGCGATATTACAGCCCGAGCAAAATTCGATGGATCGGGGAATGTCACGATCAACGACACCCGGAAATGTAGTCTGACGGGCACTGTCAGTTCCTCCGGTGGGTTATTTTATGATGTCAGACCGAGTGGTGAATTTATAATTTTCGAATCTGCTCCCAGTGACGCTACACATGGGCGAATCGCACACAGTGGACGAACCATATTACTGGATGGAACTACTCGCACAAATCTGGATGTCCTTGTCCAAAATGGGGTCGGTGCGTTAAAGCGTTAATATTCGAACGAAATCCATTGCTCGGTAGCTCGTATCTTCTGATCAATTGAGATAACTGCTGCACGATTGTTCATGTGATTTGGATAATGTAGATGCGTATCAGATATGCTCCAGAATTAAATTTTGGCGGCTTCGGGAAACCTGTTCACCCCGAAGTCGCCTACAGCCGCAATCCTGGACGGATTCGGCTCAACAATTGATCCCGACTTCCCGTTAATTCATTAATAACAAACGCTAACTATTCGTCGAAACTCGTTTTATAGCGTCTGCGATTTCGGAAAAGCGGCTTTCGCTTACGTCAAGCGGCAACATCCGCTTCCAGCTAAAGACGCCTTATCGAGATGGTACTACCCACGTCATCTTCGAGCCGTTGGATTTCATGGCTCGGCTTGCCGCCCTGGTGCCGAAGCCCCGAGTTAACCTGGCCTGGAATGGCCGCACCTTTTATTCATCACGAATAAAACTTTTGAAACTCAGGTAGTGGAAACCAGGCTCAGGTCAAAGCGGGTTAGCATTGAAAAATGCTTGAATTCGACGAATATTTTATTATGTTTTTCGGTTAATACCCTGCCTCATTGACTCTTTCTCTTTGAAATTATTTATTCATCACTGCCCAATATCTTAAACTGAGTCACCTCTTTTCCTAGAGCCTGCTCGAGGGCAAGTTTGGGATCTGCATATTCACTGGAAATATAAACTTTAGAAGGCTTCCTGGACGGGGGATCAGTCTTATAACTGCCAGAAAGTACCTTCTCACTAATAAATATACTTATTAGTAGCAGGGTACTTTGTAATCTCGGGCGTGACTGTAAAGGATCTTGACAATGTCCGTTCCTGGCCGAAGATTGCCTCTCACAAGGACTGTATGAGGGTCTGCTTACGAGAAAACAGACACTCAAGCTCGATTAATCAGCGGCGATTTACGACCCAACTCGGACGCTCCGCTGGTTGAGATTGCTAGTAATATACTGGTACCAAATACTCGGGGAAGTAAGTTAGTTTTCAGTAAATAGGTATACTGTCCCCCCGAATTCGGACAAGAATCCAGGTTGTACTTCAACGGTGTCCCGTGTCGTTGTTCCTTTCGAAAGGCGCGTGCTAATCTGGCGTTCCTTACCGATCACAGCTGTCATCGAAGGAGATATCCCATGGGGCAAAACCGCAATCTTGTATTCGAGCAATGCCAACCCGAGAAGGACCTGGCATTCAGCGAACAGGAGTTCGAGCAACGTCTGCAGCGCATTCGCGCGCGCATGGAACGCGACGGTATCGACGTCCTCTGGCTGATGGCGCCCGAAAGCCTTTATTACCTCAGCGGCTACAAGTGCATCTGGTACCAGGCGCAGAGCCCGAAACAATGGCCGGCCACCAGCGGCATCGCCATTCACAGGGAGCGCGATGATTTCATCCTGTTCGATACCCCCAGCGAAGCGATCATGTGCCGCTTCGTCACCTGCGCAAAGGATGTGCGGGTGTTCCCGATGGGCGAGCGCCGCGACGGCATCTCGTTCATCGTCGACGAGCTGAAGTCCTCGGGTTGGTTGGGCTCGGGTGTGCTCGGCATGGAGTTTCACAGCTATCGGCCCAATCCGATGATCAGCAAGCGTTTCCAGGATGCATTCGCAAGCAGTGGAATAAGCGTGCGCGATGGCAGCGACGTGCTGCGCGAGGTTCGCTGGGTGAAGTCGGACGCCGAGATCGCCTGCATCGAAAAAGCCGCGGAAATCACCGACATCGGCTTCGAGGCCGCAAAAAATGCGATTCGTCCGGGCGTCAGCGAGCTCGACGTTTATGCCGAAATGAACTACGCGATGGCTCGGGCGGGCGGCGAACAGCCGGGCATCACCCTGCCGGTCAACTCGGGATTGAAGGCCAACTGCGGCCATTCTCTGGCGAGCCGCAAGACGATCCGGGCCGGTGAGCAAGTCAACATCGACATCAGCGGCGTCTACAACCGCTATCATGCCAACGGCGGGCGCGCGTTTTACGTGGGCGAGCCGCCGAAGGACGTGCTCGATTATCATCGCTTGTCGTCAGGCGTATTCGACGTGATCGACAGCTGCATGCGTCCCAACCTGCCGGTGGCGGAGCTGGTGAGCAAGACGCGAGCTTACTATGACGAGGTCGGCATCTGGTCGGACGCGGGGTGGGTCGGCGGCTACGAACTGGGGCTGGCGTTTCCGCCCGACTGGGTGGGGAACTACGTTTACGAGATGACGGATACGGAAACCGACAAGATCCTGGAACCCGGCACCGTGGTCAACTTCGAAAGCCAGTTTTTCGCGCCGCGCATGTCGGGCATCACTTACTACGTCGATACCCTGATGTTCAAGTCCGGCGCCGCCTTGCGGCCGCTGAAGTTCAAACCCGAACTGGTGATCGTCGACGCCTAGCCGAAATACTCTTCAGCCAGCATAGCGCAACGCTATCCGAGAGCATCAAACGGCGTCTCCCTCAGGAAACGCTCGATCACGTTGGCCGAGATCCGAGACACGTTATTGTCGTAGCCGTTGTGCGGCAGGCTTGCACCCCAGGAGATAGAGCCGACGGAGAACACCGCGCCGCCGCCCGGCGTCTCGAAGAAGGTCATGTCCGCGCGCACCAGAGGGCTTTGCACGCCATCCATCGCCACGTGGTGAAATCCAATCTCGTCGGGCACGATCAGTGTGTTCTCGGAGTGGCCCTCGGAACTGGCCACGACCAGCGTATGTGCGGGCGTTCCGAGCAACGGGTCCACCGCGTCGATTTCCGAACCGCTGGCGCCGTCGCCGAGATAACCGAAATCACCGATGATCTCGTCCTCGCCGATGCCTTCGAATATGAAATCCGCCCTCGGATCGAAACTGTCCCGTGTGCGCTGATAATAGCCAGACGCATCGAAACCCACGGCGATGGTACCGACGCCGACCACGGCCTGGGGTGGAATGCCCAGGCGCCGCCACAGGCCGCCGTACTCGCCGGTGAATTCCAGATAGTATTCTCCCGGTTCCTCGTCACGATAGCGAATGCCGTCCTCGGCGCGGCGCAGTTCGACGACTCCGGGGAAATTATCGGACATGGCACAACGCCAGATGAAACCGTTGCCGCCCAGGTAGGCCAGACGCCCCGCGCCGGCGAGATAGGTCCGCAGGCCATCCAGCATGGGGGTGGTGTAATACTCCGGGTGGGTCCCGGTTAACACTGCGCGATATTGTTCGAGCAGTTCGACGCCCTCGCGGTGCAGGTCCTCGTCGGTGATGACATCGTACTCGATACCCCAGTTTTCCAGCCAGCCGAGAATGTGGGTATCCGCGTTGAAGCTCCAGCAGGGCGTCGTCGGCGCCATGTTTAAAATCGGGCGCAGGCGTGACGCGTAGCGCACGCCGCTGCCGTCGGAATGGTTGTCGTAGGTGGACAGGCCGAACTCGGGGTGCTCCTGCAGAAACACGTCGGTTTTCTCGAGCGTGGTCCACAGCGACTCCGCCACCTCGGCGTAGCGTTCGTGAAACAGCCACTGGTAGTTCGCATAGGCCATATAGGTGGCCGTTGACGCCAGGAAAGCGAGTTTCGAGGTGGTTTTTCCCCTGCGCGGGCGCACGAAGAAGGTGACATACCACTCGTCGTCATCGACCCGCAGGCGCGTGGCGTATACGCCGCTTTTCAGATCGGCAGGAATCACGTACTCGAAATCGGTCTCCCAGCCGGCATCGTACAGATCGTCATCGTGGAAATGCACGGCGCCATATTCGGCCGGCGCATGCTGCCAGTTTTGTTCTTTACCGCTCCAATTGAATCCCTTGCAACCCCTCGACGGCAGGTTGACGGTGTGCCCGTGCAGCGCGTTGGGGCCGGTGTCGCTGACGACATCCGTGCCGGTATCGCGCGAGAAATCCCAGGCGGCAACAAGGTTCGGATATTGCTCGAACGGGTTAACTTGTGATGCCACCAATTCGATGTCGGCGCTACTCAACACGGCCGAAGCGAGGCGCGGGCGGTCGATCTTGCCGTTGAAATGAGATGCGGACCCGGATTTCCCGTTGGACAAGGTCGTCCGCAGCGCCCCAAATAGGAGGTCGATTTGTGCAACGGCGAATCCTTCGGCGCCGTCGCTCGCGCTCGCGGACCTCAAGGGATCGAGGGGACCGCTATCTGGTTGCTGACTGACGCTGATGGTTCCCGTGGAGGCATCATAGCTGCCGGCAACCAGGTACCAGCGCCGTTCCGCAAGGGGTTCCCCCGTACTGACTTCAGCGACATTGCCGCGGCCATCGCCCACGCGCAGGGTGAGCGCGCCTGTATCGTCGAGCGTCAGCGCGAACCCGGTTGCCGGGTCGTCCTGCCATTGCACCATCAGCGCCTGCCGCCCCTTCGACGGGGTGGTCGAATATACCCAGGCCAGGGCAGTGAAACTTTCGATGCCGTCGTATGCGTTCGAGTAAGGCAGCACCGCGTAAGACCCCGCATCGATCGGTTGCAGGCGGCCGCGGTACTCGCCATTGAAAGGCGCTTCGATCTCCTCGAGCTGAAAGATGTCGTGGTTCGGGTCGTTATCGCCGCAGATGACGCGCACCAGGTCGGCACGATAGCGCTCGGCGCCGTAAGCACTGACCTTGAAGCCGACCTTTTCGCCGGGCGACACGCTCCATGTGTCGGTATAACCGAGTATCTTTTTCATACCGTTAATTCCTGTTTCAACAATGGCACGGTCACACCAGTTCCTGCCCGGTCACCGTTTTCCAACGCCGCTTGAACACTTCCCAGACCGCTTCGTCGTAGTCGCTGAAAACCTGATCTTCGTAGCGTTCGATCTGGCCGCCACGGGTGGGCGGGATCCTGGCCAGCATCCACCGGCGGCCGCGTTCGATGCAAACCAGCACGTGTCGATCCGCCATCGGCATGACTCTCAAGCGATTTATCACCAGTTTCAATTCAGCGCTGTATGGGCCGTCCGGGTTATCACGAAATTCATACGCCAAATCAGTTCTGGATGGGTCTATTTTGTACATGGAGCGGTTCTCTTTTCGCGGCTGCTATATCTACAAATGAAGATGACAGTTTACTTAATTGCCCGGAGATTGTGACCTGCAAAATGAGTTTACTGCCACCTTAATTCACTTAGTTCAAAAAAATGTCATTTGACCCATAAATTGGCAGTGATGTTAGCTGACAGTCGGTTTCTGCCGCCAGAGGCGGAATCGAATTAAACGATTAACTGTTTGATTAAACGACGTTTTAGATTGACTAACTTGGGTATATACCAACATATATACCAACAAAAATTGATGGTATACGACATTACTATAGCTTTAGCCTTCGCTTAAATTATCTTTACATAAAATCGAGAATGCAGACGCTCAGAATAGGAAATTAGGCGGCGATTTACGACGGCGATTTCAATCGGTCGATGCAACACCTAATCTCTAACTATAGAGAGGAGGATGTTGAAAATGAAAATGCGACCGAGGATTTACTACACAGAAACTGACAAGGCGTTAATGTGGGATCGCTGGCAGA
>JAOTYD010000072.1 GCA_029862005.1 Gammaproteobacteria bacterium
CTGCCATCGATTGCGCTAGGACCATTGACTACGTCGGCGCCGGGACGGTCGAGTTCCTGCTCGACCAGGATGGCAGTTTTTATTTCATGGAAATGAATACGCGGCTGCAGGTTGAACACCCGGTCAGCGAAATGATTACCGCGCAGGACCTGGTCGATTGGCAATTCAGGGTTGCCTGTGGAGAAGCCTTGCCGCTGGAGCAACAGCAGATCGTCAAACAGGGACATGCGATCGAGGCACGAATATACGCGGAGACACCGCGTAACGACTTCATGCCGGCGGCGGGACGGATAAAATACCTGCGCTTACCCGACACTTCAAGCTCGGTGCGCATCGATACCGGGGTTCGTTGCGGCGACCCGATCGGTATTAACTACGACCCGATGATCGCCAAGCTAATCGTGCATGCCGACAATCGTACCGCGGCGCTGGCAAAACTTAAGCTGGCATTGCAGCAATACCAGATCCTGGGTTTGAGCACCAACCTTGGATTCCTGACCCGCCTGGCGGCCAGCCCTGAATTAATTGCCGGCGACTTTGATACCGGATTCATTGCAACGCATCGTGAGTACCTGCTGGCGGATCATGCCGAGCAGTTGAATCGGGCGCTGGTGCTTGCCGCGGCGGCGATGTTACCCGCGCTCGGTATCCGGGTGTCTTCCACGAATGCCGGTTCGGCCTGGGATACACGCGATCATTGGCGTATGAACCTGAATAGTAACCAGGTTATCGAGCTTGAATACGACGAAACGCTCTACCAGCTTGCATTCACGCGACAATCGGACGGCTGGAGTGTTACCTGTGCAGAAGCCAGTTACCTGGTCAACGGTGAATGGATCGACCAACACCACCTGCGGGTTGAAATCGAGGCGGAACAGGTCGAGTTACCGGTAATACGGGAGGCGTCTTCGATCTCGATTTATTACCGCGGACAGGCTTATCGTTTCGGATTACCGGCGGCGAATCATGACGGCGCGAGCGAAGCGCCTGACGCCGATCACCCCAGCGCGCCGATGTCGGGTGCCGTTGTTGCGCTGCCGATCGCGGTTGGCGATACTGTTGAGCCCGGCGACACCCTGGTGGTGGTTGAAGCTATGAAAATGGAACATGCCATCGTTGCGCAGATCAGCGCGAGGGTCAGCGAAATCCTGGTTGCTGAAGGGGACCAGGTCGAGGAAGGCGAAACCCTGGCTTTACTGGAGGTTGAATAGTTCGATGAGTTTCCCCGAGCGCGTCAAGATAGTCGAAGTGGGTCCCCGTGACGGATTGCAGAACGAGTCTGTCACCGTACCCGCTGAAATCAAGGTCCAGCTGGTCGAAAAGCTCGCCGACGCCGGGTTATCGGTGATCGAATCGGGTGCCTTCGTTTCACCAAAATGGGTGCCGCAGATGGCGACCAGTGCCGAGGTTTTCAAACAGATCGACAAACGCGTCGGGATCTCCTACCCGATGCTGGTGCCCAACCTGAAAGGTCTGGAGCTTGCCCATGAAGCAGGCGTGCAGGAGATCGCGCTGTTTGCCGCGACCACGGAAACTTTCTCGCAGAAAAATACCAACTGCTCGATCGCCGAAAGTATCGACCGATTCAACGCGGTGATTGATCAGGCGCAGGCGCTCGACATGAAGATTCGGGGTTATATTTCCTGTGTGCTGGGCTGCCCTTACGAAGGCGAGGTTTCGTCCGACACGGTTTTGATGCTGGCGCAGAAGCTGTTTGACAAGGGTTGCTACGAAGTTTCGCTGGGTGACACCATCGGGGTGGGCACCGCGGGGCAGGCAAGCGACCTGGTCGAAAAGCTGAGCCGGCAGGTACCGGTGCGGCATCTGGCGGCGCATTTTCACGATACCTACGGGCAGGCGCTGGCCAATATTCACGCGGTGATGCAGTGCGGGATTGCCGTGATCGACAGTTCGGTTGCGGGCCTGGGCGGTTGCCCTTACGCGAAGGGTGCCACCGGCAACGTGGCTACCGAGGACGTGATTTACATGCTGCACGGCATGGGTATCGAAACCGGAGTCGACATGGATAAATTACTCGAAGCGGGGCGCTTTATCAGTGATTTTCTCGGGCGCGAACCGGTATCACGGGCGGCAACCGCCTTGTTGCGTAAGAGAGCGGGCTAGAACGATGGGATTACCTGATCCAGCAGAACGCGAAAAGAAACACCACCGCAAGATCGATTGCGAGGGATATCTGCGCAGCGATGGCCTGTGGGATATCGAAGTGCGCATGGTCGATACGCGCACCTATGATTGTGCTTACGATGAATTTCACCGCGATGGCATGATCAAGGCCGGTGAACCGGTGCACGATATGTGGTTGCGCTTTACCATCGACCTCGATTTTTTAATCCATGATGTGCAGGCAGCGTCAGATAAGACACCATTCAGCATTTGTCCACGGGCCGCCGGGGCAATGCGGGATATCATCGGCTTACGCATCGGTTATGGCTGGATCAAGCAGGTGCGTGAGCGCATCGGCGCCGATAGAAGCTGTACCCATCTGATGGACCTCCTCGGGCAACTGGCTGCTACGGCTTACCAGACACTGCATACCGCGATTGAAGAGCGTGAAGCCCAACAGAAAGATCGCGAAAAACCGCCGATCCTGGATACCTGCCTGGCACTCTCGAGTAGCGGCGACGTGGTCAAGAATCTGTGGCCGGAATTTTACACGCCGAAACCTGCCAAGGATTCGAAGACATGACGGTTGCGCTGGCGTTTGACATATACGGTACCCTGATCAATCCGCATGGCGTAGTGGATGAGCTTTCGAAGTATGTTGGGGAAGACGCGCAGGAATTTTCCAATGTCTGGCGCGACAAGCAACTCGAATACACCTGGCGTCGCGCGCTGATGCAGCGCTACGAAAATTTTCCGGTCTGTACACGGCAGGCGCTGGACTATGCCGATACCTTGCTGCAGACGGGACTTGACGAAGCGGCGAAAGCATCGCTGATGGCGGTTTACCGGGTACTGCCCGCTTACGATGACGTGCCGGCAAGCCTGCAGGCTTTGGCGGACGCGGGTTTTTGCATGTATGGATTTTCCAACGGCGTGGCGGACGCGATCAGCGGACTACTCGAGCATGCCGGAATCGATCAGTATTTCGAGGGCGTGGTCAGCGTTGATGCGCTGCAAACCTTCAAACCCAACCCCGCTGTTTATCGTCATTTCATCGAAGTCGCGGATACGGCCCCGGAAAATTGCTGGCTCGTATCAAGCAATGGTTTCGATGTCATTGGCGCGGTATCAGCGGGAATGAAGGCAGCCTGGTTGAGGCGCTTCGAAAGTGTTGTCTTCGATCCCTGGGGCATTGAACCGACGCTCGTCGTGTGCAGTCTCGACGAGCTTTCGAAGAAGATTACTGTTTAGAATTCAATCATTTAGAAGAATTAAAAATGATTTTGTTGCGCTGCAACAAAATACTTGACTTATACTCCTCGTGCCCCTATATTACTTGCATTGTTGCAGTGCAACATAGATTTTTAGATCTAGTTTTTTTAACTTTACCGAGGAATTAAACATGTACGAAGATTTCGTGAAAATGGCTCAAGAAAGCCTCAAGCCGATGATGAAAATGGCTGAAAACAACACTGCGCTGATGGTCAAACTGATGCAGAGTCAGGCCGACACCACGGCTGAAATGATGCAAAGTAATCTTGCACACCTGCAGGCGCTGGTCGAAACTAAAGATATGAACGCCGCTGTTGAAATGCAGCAAAAGTATGTCGAAGCGCTGAACGAAAAGCTGATGACTGTCACCAAGGAAAGTGCCGCCGTGATCGAAGCCGCGATCACCGAAGCAGGCAAGATTTTTGAAGGTTCTTTAGCCGAAGTTCAGGCCCAGGCCAAGAAAACCGCTCAAAACATCGAAAAGGAAATGACCAAGGCGCGCAAGAAAGCAGCCTGATGCTGTTTACGTTGGAGTCATGTTGACCCTGGTCAAAACGATTCCAAAAATTACTCCTCCAATGTTCAGGCCCGGCGTTATAATGACCCGGGCTTTTTTTTTAGGAAATTGAAAATGACCAAAGTTGTAATTGTAGATGCCGTGCGGACTCCGATAGGCGCCTTTGGTGGCGCCCTCGCGTCGCTACCGGCTAGCCAAATGGGGGCTGCAGTGATCAAGGCCCTGCTGGAACGAAATCGACTCGCAGTCGAACAGGTTGACGAAGTTATCCTGGGGCAGGTACTGACTGCCGGGGTTGGGCAGAATCCGGCGCGCCAGGCCTCGATTGAGGCAGGTTTACCGCAGGAATGTCCGGCGATGACTATTAACAAGGTCTGCGGTAGCGGACTCAAGGCGGTGCACCTGGCGGCGCAGGCGATCCAATGCCGGGATGCCGACGTGATTATCGCCGGCGGCCAGGAAAATATGAGCGCGTCACCACACGTGCTGCCGAAATCGCGTGATGGTCAGCGTATGGGCGACTGGCAACTGCGTGACAGCATGATCGTTGATGGTCTGTGGGACGCGTTCAACGATTATCACATGGGCGTTACTGCGGAAAATATTGCGAAAAAATATCAATTCTCGCGCAACGACCAGGACGCCTTCGCGGCTGCTTCGCAGCAAAAAGCCGAACAAGCGCAAAACGACGGTATCTTTGCCGCCGAGATTGTAGCCGTAGAGATTCCGCAACGCCGTGGGGATCCGGTCGTGTTTGATCGGGACGAGTATCCCAAGGCCGGGACGACGGCGGAAGGATTGGCCAAGCTGCGCCCGGCATTTGATCGCGAAGGCACGGTAACGGCCGGTAACGCATCCGGTATCAATGACGGCGCTGCTGCGCTGCTGGTGATGAGCGCCGACAAGGCGGCTGAACTTGGCCTTGAGCCATTGGCGACCATTGCTTCCTATAGCAGCGCAGGTGTTGACCCGGCGATCATGGGGACCGGTCCGATTCCGGCGACATTAAAGTGCCTCGAAAAGGCAGGCTGGTCGGTTGGTGATCTAGACCTGATCGAGTCAAACGAAGCGTTTGCGGCACAGTCCATGTCGGTTAATACGGACCTGGGCTGGGATACCGACAAGGTGAACATCAGTGGCGGCGCTATCGCGCTGGGTCACCCGATCGGTGCCTCCGGTGCTCGCGTCCTGGTAACGCTGTTACACGGTATGAAACGTACCGATGCGAAGCGCGGACTTGCGACGCTGTGTATCGGCGGTGGTCAAGGTGTAGCGCTTGCGGTAGAAAGGTAATTATTAGATATCAAACTAGCTAAAGGAGAAACAATCATGGGCCGAGTAGCTCTAGTAACAGGCGGCACCCGCGGGATCGGTGAAGCCATCAGCCTGGCATTGAAAGATGCCGGAAATACAGTCGTAGCCACCTATGCAGGTAACGAAGAGGCCGCTAAAAAGTTTACCGAGGACACTGGCATTTCAACCTATCGATTCGATGTCGGAGATTATGATGCCTGCCAGTCAGCGGTAAAACAAATAGTAGCCGATTTAGGACCGATTGAAATTTTGGTTAACAACGCTGGCATCACGCGTGACGGGACCATGCACAAGATGACCTTCGAGCAATGGAACGAGGTGATCCAGACTAATCTGACGTCCTGTTTCAACATGTGTCACGCTGTACTCGACGACATGCGCGAACGCGGTTTTGGCCGTATCGTCAATATCGGTTCGATCAATGGGCAGGCCGGCCAGTATGGACAGGTCAACTATGCGGCCGCCAAGTCGGGTATCCACGGATTTACCAAGGCCCTGGCACAGGAAGGTGCAGCGAAAGGTATTACCGTCAATGCCATCGCGCCCGGTTACATCGCCACCGAAATGGTGCGTGCGGTACCCGAAAACGTGTTGGAAAAGATCGTCCAGCGCATTCCAGTGGGTCGTCTCGGTGAAGCCAGCGAGATCGCTCGTGGCGTCGCCTTTCTGGTTTCAGACGATGCCGGCTTTATTACAGGCTCGACCCTGTCGATTAACGGTGGGCAACACATGTATTGAAGCGATCCTGGTTATTGGTCAAAGCCGGTGCTCGAACGAGTTTCGGCTTTTTTTTCGTCGG
>JAOTYD010000073.1 GCA_029862005.1 Gammaproteobacteria bacterium
TTTCAATTACATCGACACTCTTCAGAATATCAGCTTCGAGATTTAGTTCAGGGGTATAACCTACCAGACGCGCGTAACCATAGATGACGATTTGTCGAATATCCTTTTGCTTGCCCATTAGCAGACGCAGCTCGCCGCCGTGCTCGCCGGGAACCTGGCCGGGGGTTAACCGGGCTACCTGCACATCATCCGGTATCCTTTTGTCGATCGGTGGTAGCTTTCCGGATTCGACCAGTTCCACCAGTGAGGGCGTCTCCTTAAGCCAGTCCATCGCCTGCACCATTGTCGTTATCGACAACGACAGGATGAGCAATAGGCCTTTAAACAGAGTTTTCATGCCGCCAGATCGGATGGTTTGGAGCCGGCCACTACCCTGACGTAATGGCCATCACCAAGCGCCATGAACTCGGTTTTCCGGCTACCGTCAATCGTAAACGGGAACTGCCATAAAGCCGGTTCCGAAGCGGCGCTCTCGGTAATGGCCTCAAAGCTGAGTGGCTGCGATAGTTCCGGATGGGGTACCGCGGATAACAATGCCTGAGTATAGGGATGAAGAGGATTTTCAAACAGCATTGCGCGCGGCGCTAGCTCGACAATTCTGCCCTGGCACATAACCGCGATCCGGTTAGCGATATAGTGAATCACTGCGAGATTATGCGAAATAAAAATGTAGGTAAGCCCAAGCTCCTGCTGCAAATCCTTCATCAGATTCAGGACCTGCGCCTGGATCGATACGTCGAGTGCCGAAACCGGTTCGTCACATATAATCAAATCGGGCTGGAGCGCTAGCGCCCGCGCTATTCCAATGCGTTGACGTTGACCGCCCGAAAAACTGTGTGGATACCGATTCAGAAAACGTGGATCCAGGCCAACCAGCCGCATTAACTCGGTCGTCATCTCGCGCTGGTAATCCATATCGCCCATAGCATGCACCACCAACGGTTCGCGCAGAATATCGAATACCGTCATGCGGGGGTTTAAGGCACTGTAAGGATCCTGAAAAATGAACTGCATCTTGCGCCTGAAGGCGAGTAAGTCGTCACCGTCGAGCGCACGCACGTCGATCGCCTGGATACCGTCATGGTAGACGATATCACCATGATCCGGGGTGATGGCGCGCATGATGATTTTGCTCAAAGTCGTCTTGCCGCAGCCGCTTTCTCCCACGAGGCCAAAACACTCACCACGTTCAACTTCGAAGGAGACGTTGTCCACCGCGAGTAATTCTCTTGAACCTGACCCAGTCCAATTACCGGCATGTAGGCGGTAAGTCTTGCTGATGTCATCGATTTTCAGATGCGGTGCGCTGGTGTCGACTTTCTGATCTGTTGAACGCTTATGGATCAATACCCCGGTTTCGGAGTGAATCTCTCGCACCGGCACTAGCCGTTCACCCGGTTCCAGGTCAAACCTCGGTACTGCATGTATCAAAGCCTTGAGATATTCGTGCTGGGGATTAGAGAACAACGCCTGTAAAGGACCGGCCTCCATAACCTTGCCGTGATACATCACCACTACTTGTTCCGCCATGTTGGCAACGACGCCCAGGTCATGCGTAATCAGCAACAGGGCCATGCCCAGTTCGGCCTGCAATTCCCGGATCAATTTCAGGATGCGCGCCTGTATGGTTACATCCAGCGCGGTGGTAGGCTCATCGGCAATCATTAGTGACGGGTGGCATATCATCGCCATGGCAATCATGGCACGCTGACGCAGTCCACCCGACAATTCGAACGGGTACATGTTCAAGGCCCTGGCGGGATCTGCAAATCCAACGTGCTGCAGCATTGCCTCGGTGAGTTTCAATCCTTCCTCGCGACTCGCGTCCCGATGCAGAAACAGCGCCTCGCTGATCTGATCGCCGATGGTATGCACCGGGGACAGTGACGTCATGGGTTCCTGGAATATGATCGATATACTTCCCCCTCGAATTTGTCGCATTTGCGCGCTTTCAGGATCAAGTTTTACGATGTCCAGCCGTTGCCCGTTTTCGGGGCTTTCAAAAAGAATTTCGCCTGCACTAATCGTGGCGTTGCGAGGTAGGATACTCATGATCGCCTGCGAGGTAACCGACTTTCCAGAGCCCGACTCTCCGACCAGCGCAACCGTTTCACCCGGATTAATGCTAAAAGACACATCCCTGAGTGCCGGCACGGGGCTACCCTGCAGGTCAAAATCAACCGCCAGATTATTGACCTCTAACAGGGCCGCTTGTTGGCCGTTATCAACGATGTGGGGCTCCTCGATTAGCTACCTTTTACAGGCTATTTGTTGCGATTATATGTTATTTCTTATCGTAATAATCCATGTACCATGCGGCAAATTGTTGCAAGCCCTGTTCAATTGAGACCGATGGTGAATAACCGGTATCCGCAACCAGATCGTCGATATCGGCAAAAGTATCCTCGACGTCGCCCGGCTGCGCGGGCAGAAGTTCCCGGTCAGTTGTCTTGCCCAGTGCCTGCTCCATCAATTCAATATACCGTAATAATTCCACTGGCTCGCCCCGACCGATATTGTAGATTCGCCAGGGTGCCCGGCTGCTTGCCGGATCGGGATTAAGTCCTGACCAGCCAGGATTTTGTTTCGGCAACTGGTCCAGGCAACGCACCACGCCCTCAACGACATCACCGATGTAGGTGAAGTCCCGACTGTGCCTACCCCGGTTAAACACCTTGATCGGTTCACCCCGCGTAATTGCATCGGCAAACAGTATTGGCGACATGTCCGGCCTGCCCCAGGGTCCGTATACGGTGAAGAAGCGCAGCCCGGTACACGGCAGTTGGTAAAGATGGCTATAGCTATGCGCCATTAACTCGTTGGCCTTCTTGGTGGCCGCGTACAGCGAAATCGGGTGATCGACATTGTCCGAGGTACTGAAGGGTATCTTTTCATTGGCGCCATAGACCGAGCTCGACGACGCGTAGACGAGGTGTTCTATGTCATGATTGCGGCAGCATTCGAGCAGGTTGCCAAAGCCGACCAGGTTGCTGTTGATGTAGGCCCCGGGATTCTCCAGTGAATAGCGCACACCGGCCTGCGCTGCCATGTGCAGCACGCGCTCGAAAGCCTGCGGCTTGAAAATCCCCTGCAGTGCATCTGTATCGGCAATATCCAGTTCGACGAAGCGGAAGTTATCGTGGACTTTCAATTGCGCGAGGCGTGCCTGTTTCAGACCGACATCGTAATAATCGTTCAGGTTGTCGATGCCAACAACATCGTCCCCTCGCTGACATAACATGTCGGCAAGCGCGTAGCCAATAAAACCGGCGGCGCCAGTAACCAGTAATTTCATATCTGTCCAAACGTAATGCGCTCAAGCGCGCGAATCTGTTCAGCGGGCAACCGGGAAGGACTTCGCGCTCAGACGTTTGATCGGGCCTAACCGGTGCGCCAGCAATATCATTGCGATAATCGCATAAATCGAAGGCTCAAGGTAGTCGGCCTTGGTTAACCAGATAAAGTGCAGCACCCCGAGCAGTATCACCAGGTACACCAGCTGGTGCAGGGTTTTCCAGTTTTTACCGAGCCGCCGCATCATCGCCTGGTTGGAGGTAATCGCGAGCGGCAGCATCAGCAGCAGTGCACTGAAACCAAGCGTTATGTAAGGGCGCTTGATGATATCCTCGATCATGCCACCCAGGTCGAGCGAATGATCGGCAATAAACCAGATCGAGAAATGGCAACAAGCGTAGAAGAAAGTATAAAGACCAAGCATGCGGCGAAAGCGAATAAACGATGCCTGGCCGGTCCACTGCCGCAACGGACTTAGGCTCAACGTAACCAGCAGCAATCGCAGGATCCAGTCGCCGGTTTCATGGGTCAGCTTTTCGACCGGGTTTGCGCCCAGTCCATCAGTAAAAGCAGCCCACAGCAACAGGCTGAAGGGCACCAGGCAAAGCAGGTGCACGAGCGGTTTGGCATAAGCGGACTTGAGCGCCGCGGCGAGCGACATACTAGAAATTAACGGTCAGGTCCAGGTCGTCGTAAAGCTCGGCAACTTCTTCCTCGTAGCCGTTGAACATCAGCGTGTCGCGCTTGAAAATCTCTCCGATGCGGCGCTCGCGTTTCTGCGACCAGCGCGGATGGTCGACGGTCGGGTTGACGTTCGAGTAAAAACCATACTCTCTTGGGGCCGCCATGTTCCACGAGGTCAGCGGCTGCACTTCGGTAAACTCGATACCGACGATAGACTTGATACTCTTGAAGCCGTACTTCCACGGCACCACCAGGCGAATCGGCGCACCGTTCTGGTTGGGCATGGTCTTGCCGTACATACCGACCGAAAAAATCGTCAAAGGGTGCATCGCCTCGGCGATGGTCAATCCTTCACGGTAGGGCCAGTTCAAAACCGAGCGCTGCTGTCCGGGCATACGCACCGGGTCATGCAGTGTTTTAAAAGCGACGTATTTGGCCCTGGAAGTCGGCTGGAAAGTACTCAATATCGATCCCAGTGGAATACCGAGCCAGGGAATTACCATCGACCAGGCTTCGACACAGCGCAGCCGGTAGATACGTTCCTCTATCGCGAAGGGTTTGACCATGTCCTCGAGACCATAGGTACCGGGCTTTTCACATTCCCCGCTGACTACGATGCTCCACTCATCGGTTTTAAAGCGACGTGAATGTTTCTTCGGATCATCCTTGCCGGTGCCAAATTCGTAAAAGTTGTTATAACTGGTCGCATCATCTTCATCGGTGATTTCCTCGTCCAGCGAAACCGCCTTTTTCTGATAGTCGTCGATCTTGAGTGAGGCCTGAGCAGCCGCCCAGGGATTCAACAACAGGGCACCTCCAATGGTACCGGCTGCTTTGATAAATTCACGCCGCCGCAGGTAAAGCGACTCCGGCGTTACCTCAGATTCCGGGATTTCCCAGCTTTTCTTTATCTTGATCATTGTCAGCCCTTAATTTGGTATAGCCTCTAGACCCCGTCAGCGTTGACTAGTTCCGGTCGGCATTGAAATCCAGGTCATCTGCACTGTTATTATGCGCAATCAATGCGTGTTTACGACAACGCAGATATTACGAAACAGGATTGGATTCATGGCCTTAATTACCGACTTAGGTCTAATCATAACGATTAACCGATCCACTGCCGTGCGTTTCGGAACATGCGCATCCACGGGCCGTATTCGCCCCATTCTCGCGGGTGCCACGAATTCTGTACGCTGCGAAAAATGCGTTCCGGATGGGGCATCATAATCGTGAATCGCCCATCTTCGTTAGTGAAGCCGTTTAAACCCAACTCCGATCCATTTGGGTTGAGGGGGTAGATTACGCTCGGCTCACCGACCGCATCGACGTAACGCAGGCACGCGAGTTTAGATGCGAGCAAGTCGGCCGCAGAACGATCCCGAGTCTCGATGCGCCCTTCGCCGTGGGCGACTACCACCGGCATCATCGAGCCTTGCATCGCGTCGAGAAACAGCGACGCCGAGTCGAGTATTTCGGCCATGACGAAACGCGCCTCGAACTGCTCCGATTTGTTGCGCACGAACCTTGGCCAATGGGCCGCTCCCGGAATCATCTGATACAGATTCGACATCATCTGGCAACCGTTACAAATGCCGAGCCCGAAGCTGTCGTCACGACCGAAGAACGCCGAGAACTCGTCGTAAGTCCGTGGATTATAGAGTATCGATTTCGACCAGCCCTCACCAGCACCGAGTACATCTCCATAGGAGAAGCCCCCACAGGCGGCGATACCCTGGAAGTCGGCAAGGCTCGTGCGGCCGCTGATAATATCGCTCATGTGGACATCGGTTGCGTTGAAGCCCGCGCGATCGAAAGCCGCCGCCATTTCGA
>JAOTYD010000074.1 GCA_029862005.1 Gammaproteobacteria bacterium
GCGTTCGAGCAATTAATTGAAACTCAAATTTGCCTTTTTCACGCGCTTTTCTTGATGGCCCCTCGCCAGGCTTGGGTAACAGGACAGCATTCATCAATGCGCGCATCGGGCCCGATCTGTATGCCCAATAAAACAGCTGGGAAACTAATGCCAGAAAGCGAGCAGCAGGCCTGCTGCCCAGGTCCCAGCCTTCGTCGTAAGTGAAATCGGTTCCGTACGGATAGTCCAACTGCGCGTTCGTGGCATGTACCACCCGCGTATTCACGATCGCCATGAAGAAGGGTCCAAGCCATGCGCCGGATTCAGAGCGCCGAACAACCTCAATATCTGGTTGGGTTACGCCGCTACGCCGGCCCGGCGGGCAGATGGCGTAAGGGTTTTTTAGAATGTACGCCACCTTGTCGTCGCGCGCAGCGTCATTGTGCATACCGCCGAGGCTTGAGATGGTACCGCCGCTAAATTGTCCCTTGAATGACTTCACTTCATTCGTTACATGCGTGAGCCCGCAGCCAAATTGCTTTCGTGCAATTTCGTTGAGAGACCAGACACCCAAATCTGAAGGCAAGGAATCGACGCCGCAACAGTTTAGTATCCTGGCGCCGGAAGCTCGCGCTTGAACGGCGTGTCGATCTATCATCTCCTCGATAAATGGTATCTCGCCGGCTAAGTCGCAATAGTCGGTCCCACTGACCGCACATGCCTCGATGAGCTCCTTGCCATAGAGTGCATATGGGCCAACTGTCGATAACACCACTTTGGTGCTTTCAACCATAGAACCGAGAAATTGGCGATCGCGAGCATCACCGATAATGATGGGAAGCGCTTCCGCGCCGGGGTCTAACGAAGCGCGCGTGGCTTCTAATTTCCGCTTATTTCGCCCACCTATCGCCCAGCGAAGACCGTCATCAACGCCATATTTTTGGTACAAGTGCTCTACTACGAGCCTGCCGACAAAACTGGACCCGCCCCAGAGGACAATATCGAATTTGGGTTTCCTGGTCATTATCGAAGTTCCGATTTTATTCCTGTTGCGCTGGGAATATGTGGTGGTGTACGTCAATCTTCATCGGTTTAATTTGATGTTTTCGCATTTGAGGCAAAAAAGACTTGATACTCAACTGCTTCTATAAAGCCACAGAAGGGTGTCGAGATGGATATCCATGACCGACAGTTCAAAGATAAATCTGGTTGGTTCTTCTCATCTTGATATCAGTCAATGCAATTCATTAAACATGCGACTATTGCTTTCTAGCCTGAATATTGCTCTTTGTTCAATGGGGAAGGGATCATAGTTATGTACGACCGCTTTGGGTCGGTTATCGCCGCTGATGAATTGAGTTTGAGCGTCTGTTTTCTCGTTAGCAGACTCTCGGTAAGCGCTGGTAGGCGGTAACCTTCGGCCAAGAGGCGACACTCATCAATTCAAAAATTATGTCTGTAGAAGTAACCAGGATTCGATCGAAAATTATCCGTCTAATTCTTTACACCTGCCAGGCAGCGATTAGCGCCTTTCCTGCACGCTCGATATCTGAGCTGGTGGTAGGTGTGCCGAGGGATAAACGCACCGCGCCACGGGCACGGCCTGCTTCAATCCCCATCGCTCCCAGAACGCCGCTCACCGTTTCGTCGTCCTCGTGACAGGCCGAGCCGACCGAGGCGGCTACCTCGGCCGCTGCATGCACCAGAAGGTCTCGACCATCTACTCCCGGAAAGGAGAGATTCAAGGTGTTAGGCAGGCGCTGTTCGGGGTGCCCGTTCAAGCACAGCTCGGGAATGGCCTCAGCTAGCAGTGTGTGTAACTGATCACGTAGAATGAGCAGCTGCCGAGTATGCTCTGGATTGCTTTCGTACGCGATACGGGCCGCCTCACCCAGTCCTGCAATGGCAGGCACATTCTCCGTACCCGGCCGTAAACCCGCTTCATGGCCCGCACCCACCAACACTGGCTGCATTGGTGTACCACGTCGCACGTAAAGTGCACCTACCCCTTTTGTCGCATAGAATTTATGTCCAGCAAGCGTAAGAAGATCGACACCGAGATCATCAACCGAAACCTGAATTTTTCCCACAGATTGCGCGGCATCGGTATGTAAAAGGATGCCCCTCGGGCGAGTTATGGTCGCTATCTCTTCGATTGGCTGGATTGTGCCTACCTCGTTGTTGGCATGCATGATAGAAACCAGAACCGTATCGTCCCGCAGGGCATCCGCTAGCTGAGCGGGATTGACCTGACCATACTTATCCACTGGAATTACTGATACCTTCCAGCCATCGTCAGCCAGACGTCGAAATGGCTGCTCTACGGCAGGGTGTTCAACCGCGCTGGTTATAATGTGTCGTCCCTTGTCACGTAACGCCCGGGTCGCACCACGTATGGCCAGATTATTGGCCTCGGTGGCGCATCCTGTAAAGATGACTTCGTCAGCTTGGGCATCAATCAAGGTAGCCACTTTTTCGCGTGCCTCTTCCACCGCCCGATGTGCTTTACGACCATAAACATGGGTGGATGAAGGATTGCCAAAGTGAAGACGTAGATAGGGTTCGATAGCATCAACAACCATAGGATCGACCGGTGTGGTGGCGTTGTAGTCGAGATAGGTGGGTGCGTTCATGTTGTGCTTCTCCTGGTATGATTTCATCCGAGCTACTACCATTAAGTAACTGAAAATATCTAATCGGTCTTAGCCTTTCTGATTGTACTGGTTACAAATCGGTTGATCCCCAATTTTTTAGTGGTGACCTCTGTTTGTATTCAGCTACTTAACACAAGACACCTGGGGTCTATTTTCCCGATAGCTGACGCTGAAAAGAGTGTATTGAGCTTCGTATCTCGGCCAGCAGCGGACGCTCAACCATTGACACGGATACAGCCACTTTGAATTAACAACAAGCGCTCATCGCGCTTCTCAACTAACTACAACTGCGGTTACTCACTGACCGGGCATTGCGTTTATGCTTCCTACCCCCCGCGTAGATTAGAAGATAAAATTTCCGCCCAAATTGAATGATGAGATTGATTCGTCATTTGCAAAATCTTCAACATCAAACAAATTATAAGCTTCAACTCTAAGACTGAAATGACGATTGAGCATAATCTCGACACCGGCTGCAAGTAAAAACCCGTTACTATTCTCGCTTACGCTATCAAATGGTCCGGATAAAGTAGTATCAGCGAAATAAATACCACCCTGGCCAAATAGATTCAGCCGTGATTTGTTATTCCTTGAACTATTGACCGTTAGTACAAGATTGATTGTTTCAACTTGAACGTCAATATCGGTCAAACTCGTTACTTCCGAATCCCCAGAATTGAAAAAAGACAGCTCATAACCCAAACGACTGTCCTCAGGCCGATACCCAAAACGAAAAATCGATGCATCGCCATCCTCGATATCATCATAATCAAATTCAGACTCTCCTATGGTAACACCAAGATAGAAAGCCCCGGCTAAACCAACACGCCCCGAACCAGTTGGTCGATAATACGCAGAGGAAGGTGGATACGCTGGGCGGTAAAAGGGATCGTGATAGTGATAGGGATAGTGGTAATAGTGTTGATGACGATCATTGTCGTGATCAATATTTTTCGGATTTGTGATCTCTTTATATTCCGGTGTGTTTTTTATGATATCTCCGTATTCAGAGTCACTTCCAGAAAAGGATGGAAAACTCAATATTGATAATATAAAAAGCATTAAGCAGCGGATGTCGACAGGTTTCATATAATTGACCTCTCTCCCACAGGGTACCCACTTTTACTGAATAGACCGGATTATTAGTAACATGCTAGTAAGCAAATCATGAGTTTTGATTTGGCATACTGATACGAATCAATATTTATAGTGAGAGTTTGTTATGGGTCGATTATTGCCACTGACTCGCAGGATTAAAAGGCCTACTTTCTCCAAAGGAGACGCTCAATGAACAGTACTGGAAGGCAATCTTCGGCCAGTTCCAGATGACCGTACCCCATGATGAGAGCCATCCCTGATGTGGGAAATTAATCATATCAGGCAACTCGTGCAGCGAACACTGCTGGCGGTATTTTGCCCAGTGATCGATGCGGTCTGACGTGATTGAAATGGGATCGCCAGTCGTCGATGGTTGATCGCGCATCGGCCAGGCTGGCGAACCAGTGCATGTCCAGGCAGTACTCTCTGAACTTTCCATTGAACGATTCGACGAATGCATTTTGAGTCGGTTTTCCTGGCTGGATGAAGTGCAGTTTGGTTCCAGTTCTCTTCGCCCAGAAGAACATGGCTTTACAGGTAAACTCGGGGCCGTTGTCGCAGACAATCGTCTTCGGTAACTTGCGCTCGAGCTGATCGAGTTCTCGGGCCAGGCGATAACCCGAGATCGAGAAGTCGACGATTTGCAGGACGATCTCGCGAGAGTAGTCATCGACGATATTCAATATCCGGAATCGGCGACCATTAGCGAGCTGGTCCGAGACGAAATCCATCGACCAGCGCTGGTTGACGGTATCCGGCACCAGCATCGGGAGCCGCGGCCGGATGAGTTTCTTACGACGCTTGGTGCGAACCTGTAGGCCTTCTTCCCGATAGAGGCGATAGGTGCGCTTTGGATTGACGACCAGACCTTCGGTCCTGAGCATATCGTGTAATGTCGGGTAACCGTATCGAGGATAACGTTCGGCCAGTTGCTTCAGGCGCGAGCGTAAGGGCTCGTCTTTCCGCTCTTTTAGCGGGCGCCAGGATTGCGGAACGGCTAAAGCCGACCAGGCGGCAGGCCCTGCGTTCGCTGTATCGACGGTTTTTGAGGTGTTCCACGGCCCGACGTCGATGCGCGGCCGTTACCACTTTCCCTCGAGCAGCTCCTTCAGTGCCGCCTTGTCGAGTTCGGCTTCGCCCAGCAGGCGTTTGAGCTTGGCATTCTCGGCCTCAAGCTCACGAAGGCGCTTGGCTTCGGAGACCTCCATGCCACCGAACTTCGACTTCCAGCGGTAAATCGTGTTCTCGGCGATGCCGTGACGGCGGGCGATGTCAGGCACCGAGGCGCCGGCTTCGTGTTCCTTCAGGATCGAAATTATTTTCTCTTCGGAGTAGCGCTTGCGCTTCATTTTGGGACCTCCCAG
>JAOTYD010000075.1 GCA_029862005.1 Gammaproteobacteria bacterium
CGCCGCCAGAATGCCGATCGGGATGCCGATCAGGCAGGCGATGATGACCGACAGGCCGCACAGGTAAAGCGTGACCATGGCCTTGGCCCACAATCCGACCACGGCAATGAAAGTGGTCATGCTCGCCGTCAACAGGCCGAGACGCCAGCCACCGAGCTGCCAGCCACCGAGACCCACCATCGCCACCACCGCAATCCACGGCAACGACAGCAGGAAGCGCTTGAAAGGCACCATGATATTGAGCAGCAGGAAGTTCTTGAAACTCTCCAGCGCGTCGAAGTAATTGACGTTGATGTAGCGTACCAGGTCGCCCCAGAATGATCCGGTCGTAATCTGCCAGCTTTCGGGGTAGGTGCTAATCGCAGGCAGGTAAATACCCAGCAGCCAGGTCACGCTGACAACGATGACGAAAAGGATCGCGTGCGGATGACGCTGCCACAGGCTTTGCTGCACGCTACTGTGCCGTGGCGGCGGGCGATTGGCGTAAGCCTGGCTCAGGCGATCGAGCGCGATCGCGAGCAGGGTAATGGCCACGCCGGCCTCGACGCCCTCGCCGATTCTGAGGCGTCTGAGTGCGGTCAGCACATCGTGGCCGAGTCCGCCGGCGCCGATCATCGAGGCGATGATAACCATATTTAACGACAGCATGACCACCTGGTTGACCCCGACCATCAGCGAGTGTTTGGCGGACGGCAACAACACCTTCCACAACAACTGGCGACGCGAGCAACCGGCCATCGAGCCAGCTTCGACGATCTCGGTGGTGATATGTTCCAACGCCAGTAGCGTCACCCGCACCATCGGCGGCATCGCGTAGATGATGGTCGCGATCATCGCCGATACCGGGCTGAAACCGAACAACAGCAGCACCGGCACCAGGTAGGCAAACACCGGCACGGTCTGCATCAGGTCGAGAATCGGCACCAGCACCATGCGAAAGCGATGCGAACGGTGACCGAAAATACCAAGCAGCACGCCACCGACGACACCAACCGGCACCGCGATGATGATCGAGCTGAGCGTCACCATCGCGCTGTCCCATTGCCCGAACACCACCAGGTAACCGAAACAGCCACCGACCAGCAACGCCAATTTCCAGTCGCGCACGTAGTGCCCGAACAGCATCACCCCAGCGACCAGCGCCACCCACGAAATCCGCGGGAAAACCTGCACCGCGTCGCTGCCGACTCCGCTTAAAAAACCAGTCGATAACAGGCTTTTGACCAGCGTGTAAGGCTGTTCGACCAGCAACGCAATCCAGCGGGTGAATTCCTTGAAGGTAAACAGGCCCAGGTCGAAGCTGTTGATCAGCCATTTCATGAAACCCGTAATCCAGCCGGCCAGTGGAATTTGCCACGCGCGCGGGTACTTGAATGCCCACGGCAACGACTCCTTCGACAGCATCAGCAGGACGGTAACCCCGATTATCAGACCCCAGAACACAACCCAGCGGTTCAACGTCAACGACGCCGGCGGGGCCACTTGGATCGACGCGTGACTCATTCCTTTTGCTGCGGTGACGAAAGCAAATCAACGACAACATCGCGCGGCAAGGCGCCGACGGTGTTGCCGGCGTCGTCATGTACCGCAAAAACTGCGCCGCGGTCGGCGTTCAGAATCGCATCGAGCTGGGTTTCGATCGAGACATTCGCCAGTACTGTGCCGGCAAAACTGTCGCCATCAACGTCACGCATGATCGCGCCCGCGCTCAACACCTTGGCGCGCGGAATCCCCCGGGTAAATTCTTCGACATAGTCGGTGGCGGGATTGAGTACCAACTGCTCCGGCGTGCCGATCTGGATGATGGCGCCGTCTTTCATGATCGCGATGCGGTCGGCGAGCCGGATTGCCTCGTCGAAATCGTGCGTGATGAAGACGATGGTTTTGTGCAAAACGTTTTGCAGGCGCATGAACTCGTCCTGCATTTCGCGGCGGATCAACGGATCGAGCGCAGAGAAAGGTTCGTCGAGAAACCATATATCAGGCTCGGCCGCGAGCGAACGTGCGATGCCAACGCGCTGCTGTTGCCCGCCCGACAGTTCCCGTGGGTAATACTGTTCGCGCCCTTCCAGCCCCACCAGCTTGACGACTTCGAGCGCACGTTGTTCACGTTCTGCCCTGCCGAGACCCTGGACTTCGAGCGGCAACGCAACATTACCGAGTACGGTGCGGTTAGGCAGCAACGCGAAGTGCTGAAACACCATGCCCATCTTATGCCGGCGCATGTCGATCAGTTCCGCCTCGCCGACTTTCATCAGGTCCTCGGATTCAAAGTAGATTTCCCCGGTACTGGGTTCGATCAATCGCGTCATGCAACGCAGCAGGGTCGACTTGCCCGAGCCGGACAAGCCCATGATGACGAAGGTTTCACCTTCAAATACGTCGAAACTGGCATCGCGTACCGCGCCGATATAACCGCCATCGTCGAACGCGGCCTCGTCCACGCTACCGTCGGCGGCAATCAGCGACGCGACGTTGGGCCCGAAAACCTTCCACACATGTTTGCAGCTTATCTTGATCGAGGATTCGGTTGCATGCGGGCGATCGCTCGCTGGCAGGTCGGGCATCAATACCTCATCCGGAACAACCGGGAATCGTCGTCATAACATAGCAAAGCTGGGCCGGTGTAATGCCCGCGACCCAGCTTTAACGGATTGCCGCTTTACCTGATCCAGGCCTTCCAGGTGGATTCGTTGTCGCGCATCCACTTGGCAACGGTCTCGTCTACCGACTTGCCTTCGAGGTCCACCTCGACGATCATCTGGCTCATCGCGGCATTGTCGATTTTGAAATTACGCACCGCCTTGTAAGCGCCCGGCCATTTCTTCTCGCCGTCTTTCCAGCCGACCTTCTTGATCCAGCCGAAAGGCTTGCCGCAATCGTAGGCCATGCTCTTGTTCATGCCCCAGCTCGCGTCTTCATAGCAGGCATCGGTGTACTCGGGAAACTCGACCCATTCACCCTCGTACTTGGCCACCGCCCAGTGCGGAGCATAAACCCACAGCAAAATAGGCGCCTTGCGTTGAATCGCCGATTCGAGTTCAGAGAACAGTGCCGCATCGGTGCCGGCATGCACGACTTCGTAGTCGAGCTCGAGGGCTTCGACGCGCTCGTCATCGAACCCGGCCCAGGTGACCGGTCCGCCAAGATAACGCCCCTTCGGCGCAGTCTCGGGTGTCGAGAAGGCTTGTGCGCAATCGTTCAGTGCTTTCCAGTCGGGCAGTCCGGGGCAGCGGTCTTTCATATACATCGGATACCACCACTCCTCCTTGGCATCCATTCCGGTTTCGCCGAGATCGACGGTCTTGCCGGTCGCGAGCGATGCATCCATCGCCTGCTTGCCGGTGGTCTCCCACATTTCCATCGCGATGTGCAAATCGCCGGACTCGAGACCGGCGAACTGTGCGATGTAGTCGGCCTGGACATACTCGATGTTATAACCGGCCTTTTTCAACACCTCGCCCATCAGTGTCGTGGTCAGGTACTGCCCGGTCCAGTCGTGCAGGGTCAGTTTGATCGGATCTTTCGACTCAACGGCACCGGCCGGCAGGGCCAGGGCCGCGAAAACAGCAAACAGCAGGGCTTTCAGTGGTACGTAGCTGGATTTCTTGTTCATAGTTATATCCTCTTTTGGTTGGTCGCATATCTAAGCTGCGATTGGTGTGCTACTCAATCTTTTTCGCAAATTTCCCCGGACATGTCAATTCGGCGCCCGGGATGCCGGGTGCGCTGTCAGGTCTGCATGCCGACCGCCCCGACGTGCTGGTCGAACCCGGGGTCCGACATCAACGCCTTGCAGCGCTCAAAACGTCCCGTTGAATAAGCCCAGAAATCCTCGGCCGGATTACCATCGCTATGCTGGATCAATCCCCACAGCGTCCACAACAGATCGCACATGGCCTTGTAGATGATCATGCGGCCAAAATCGGCATCGCTCGCCTCGCCACCGTAATAGGCCTGGATCATTTCGATGTCCTGTTGCGGGGTAAAAGCCGCTTCCACCGACAGGTCGCCGAGGTCCCACAGCGGATCGTTCATGCCGGAATACTCCCAGTCGACAATCCACATGCGCTCGCCCGAATCGAGCAGGTTTTCGCAAAGCGGATCGCAGTGACAGGGCGCCAGCGCCGCGGGATTGCGGTTCAACGCCTCACGCACCGGTTGCGCCGCGTCGACAACATCGGCATAACCCGCGGGCAGTTCCGCCTTGCGCTGATCGAGGATCTTGAGGTAATCGTCGATCATCGCAAACAGTTCGAAGCGAAACTCGAAGGCTTCGGGCCAGTCGTGCATCTTTTTGAACGCCCGGCCAGCACGCGCAGCCGCACCGTCGCGCCTGGCGAACTCTTGCGGCGTCATCGTGACGATGCCGTCAATGTGCCGGCTCAACATGATCCCGCTCTTGCTATCGGCGTGAATGACTTCGGCAGAAACCCCCGCACGCGCGGCGACCTGGGCGTTGTGAGCTTCCACTACGCGGTCGATATATTCCTCGGTGCCCTTACCCGGAATCCGCAATACGTAGCGATCCGCACCGGTATCGATGCGATACACCAGGTTGGTTAATCCGCCCAGCCTTTCCGCAGTATAAGCGTCTGCCGCCAGATCCTCGAAACCCGGGATGCCGGTTAATACGCTGTGCACCTGGCCAGAATTGTCGTTCATGCTCGTGCCTCCTGATTTATATTTTTGAACCGTCTACTTCACCGCGGTAAAAAAGCCCCAGAACGAATCAAACGGGTCAGTGTCACTGCTGTCCCACTTATTTTCAAGCATGACGCAAAGATTTTTAATGATCAATTACTTAGCAGATATTTGAATATTGGAACATGAAATCATCTGCTAAGAATTCCGTAAGTTCGTCATACCGGCGAAAGCCGAAACGTCGGACCGCGGTATCCATTTCCCGGTTATCGACCCGGTAAAGTTATTTGAAAGAGACAAGCTTTGGAAACAACAAGTTATCTTGCCTGGGAAACAGGCGAAAATGGACCCCGCGGTCCGACGTATCGGCTCGTAGGCCGGGGTGACCACTCTAGCCTGGGGATATTGCCAGACGAATT
>JAOTYD010000076.1 GCA_029862005.1 Gammaproteobacteria bacterium
ATACAGGCGCCGACATAGGGCACCAGCAGGAATTCGCTAACCCGGTCACCTTCGAATTCGAGCGGCAACAGGTAGCCCGGAATCCTCACGGGCTTGCCATCCAGCTCCTTGTTGGCAAGGTAAGTCTTGGCGATGCGCTCCTCGGTGATCTGTTCACGCATCGCGATCAGACCGTCGACGTCGACGCCATCCTGTTCCAGGCCTTCGACCCGCTTACGGTAGTTGGCAAGCGTATTTTCATCGACTTCCTGTCCGGCCTCGAGCCGGTCTCGAACCCCCGCGACCATACTCAGCTCGAAAATAGTATCTTCGTCCAGCTTCGTAAACACGTCGTCGAACTCCGCCTCGGCCGGCACCAGGTCATCCCAGGTGATCTCGCGCGGCTCGGCCGCGATGGCGCCGGCGTTAAACAACAGGCTCGCGATCAGGGTTATGACGGTCAGGTAGGAGGGGGTTATCATTTCTGATTTTCTCATTTGATTTCAAACACGAATGGTCATACCGTCGACCAGCGAATACCGGTACATCCGTATGCCGGGAATCAGGCCGATCAAACAACCTATAAGAGTAATCAATAATAGGCCATAGACCAGATTCGGAGTCAACAAGTTCAACTCGATGAATAGTCCGAACCTGCTTGCGATCCAGCCCTGCCCCAGCATAAAAATACCGCAAACCAGCAGGATACCGAGACCGATACCGGACAGCGTGATGGCTATCGCTTCGCCGAGTATCAATGCAAAAACATGACCGGGTCGCGCACCCAGTGCACGCAGGATCGCCATTTCGCGGCGACGCTCATTGATACTCGTCATCAGGATAATTAACAACGATGACAGTCCGACAATAACGACAAATATTGATATCGCGCGCAGCGCATGCTCGACCAGGCCGACGATTTCCCACAATTCCAGCAGCGTGACGCCGGGCAAGATCGCGCTCAACGGCTCGTGCTCGAACTGATTGATGCGGCGCTGCAGGCCGATCGCTACGGCACGTGACTCGAGTCCGAGCAAGAATGCGCTGATGGAATACTCCTCGTCAAGGTGCTCGTCTTCGGCGTGCTGTTCCTCATCGGTATGGCCTTCAGCTGAAGCCGTCGCGGCCAGGGGATCGTGATCGTGCCCATCTTCAGCGGTCTGCCAGGCCTCGTGCATGTGATCGAAACCTGCGAGACTGACGTACAGGGTGCGGTCTACTGGCGTACCGGTGGCGGCGAGAATACCGACCACACGAAACGGCTCGTCGGCGTGCTTTATAAAACTTTCATCGCCTGCACCGTGGGCAACTATGATTTTGTCACTAAGCCGGTAACCGAGACTGGCGGCGACCTCGGCGCCGAGTACGATCTCGTCCTCGTCCCCGAACCACGCACCTTGCTGCAACCCGAGGCGCCGGTCGCGGGCGTAGCGGTAATGCTCGAAATAATTGTCATCGGTGCCAACCACGCGAAAACCCGCGTGGGTATCACCCATCGACAGCGGGATACTCCATTTCACCCCGGGCAGGGCACTGATCTCCTCGTAGCTGTGCCACTCGATATTGTTGGTTGGATTACCGATGCGAAACACCGAGTACAGCAGCAAGTTGACCGAACCACCGCGCGCGCCAACGATCAGGTCGGTGCCGGACACGGTGCTGGCGAAGCTGGACTTGGCCTCGCTGCGCAGGATTTCGACGCCGAGCAGCAACGCGACGCTCAACGTGATCGATGCAATCGCAAGCCCGACGCTGAGCTTGCGGTTACGAAAACTTTTTATTGCCAGCGACGCGATATTCATAGCGTAATTCTAGCTGAACTCCTTTCGATTGGGTGGCCTGCCGCTCGCCGCGCGATTGAGTCGATCGAACTCGATCGCTCGATCGAAAGGTTCACGCAAACCCTGGTCGTGGCTGACGAACAGTAGCGTTGACCCGGTCTCCTCGCATTCGCGGAACAGTAATTCGATGAACGCCGCGCGGCGGTCGGCATCCATCGACGATGTCGGTTCATCGGCGATCAGGATTTCCGGCGATCCGATCAGCGCGCGGGCTGCGGCGACGCGTTGCTGTTGTCCGACGCTGAGCTCGGTGACTGGCTTGTGAATCACCGCGCTATCCGCCATGTCGAGGTGCTCGAGCAGGCGCAGGGCCTCGTCGCGCGGGTTGCCACTGCGCGATATCGATTTGCGCCGACGCTGGTCCGAGAACTGGCAAGGCAGGGTTACGTTTTCGATCACGCTGAGATACGGGATCAGGTTGAACTGCTGAAAAATGATACCGAAATGATGGGCGCGAAAATGGTCACGTTCTGCAGCCGTCATTTCGCTTAAGCGTTGATCGAGCACTTCGATTGCGCCGGATAGGGGCGTGAGCACGCCCGCGACGAGTCCCAGCAGCGTCGATTTGCCGCTGCCGCTGGCGCCGCGCACAAACAGTCGCTCACCGCGCATCACATCGAAACTGTCAATGTCCAGCAATGGTTGCGGGTGTCCGTGCCAGGCGAAGCGCAACGTATTGAGGCTGATGATGTGTTCGGGCAATGTCATTTCTGTTAATCCTGAAGGCGGACAAAATCTATCAGATATTTGGTGGACAGTTAACTCAATTCGGTTATTCCCGCATACGCTGGAATTTTTCGGGATGTGACGAGGTTACAGGTCCGATGCGTCGGACCGCCCCGCTTGCGCGGGGATAACGTCTCTTAAGTCAGCTATTGGCCGAAGATCGCCACTCATCATCGTACAATGAGTGTCCGGGTTGAACCAATGAAAAAATGGTGCCGGCACGAGGAGTCGAACCCCGGACCTACTGATTACAAGTCTGTGGCACAATCTTTATCAATCAATAATTTACAACGATTATTTTCATAAAACACCCCGAAAGCACCCCTCTTTTATCAGTGTCTTGGTGTATTTTTTTCATAATTAAAAATCATGCACCGATTACTGGTTACCACGATATATGTGCTCACGATGATACTGTATAGCTTCCATCGATATTTCGTGGCCTGGATTCAACTCCAAATTACCCTCAAGGCCGAGAATTGTAAGATCATCTGCGATCCCGATTGCGCCATAGTCAAAAAGAACATGTATATTCGGGCTCAGACACAACACGTTTCCTGGAACGTCTGGGCCATTATGTGGGGCTCCAACTGGTAGAATATGACAAGCCTCCGCGTAAGGTCCGCCAGGAGTATCCAATCGATCACCTGATATTTGGCATCGATAGTCATACAGGTTTTTAACGTAGTTGCCGACTTCCGAACTTCTGATAACTCTTGTCGTATAAACCTTTGCTCTTGATGGCGACTCGTTTCCGGACGGCGACGCACCCTGGTCAGTCGCATCAATCTGGTCTCCAGGAGCGATCTTTACTAGTCTATAACGCCATATTAAATATCCATCCCGCCCTGTCTCTGACCAATAACGATCGATACGATATAACCCACCATATTGATACCCACTAGTCGGGGCAAAAGGAGAGTCATGCACTGCGCCTCGCTCACCCGTATAGGATTTCCTTCGAGGAAGTTTTCAGCTAGTAGTTTATTTCCCCTGGTTAACTCCTGATCCTTAACTTGCCTTCCGCTGCTAAGATCGCGACCACCTTGACCTGTGTAAATAATTACCTCGCCATCATCAACATCATCTACATAGCCACCTGGGAGCACAACGGACTCGCCACCACTTCCAATCCCAGCTCGAGTCCCTCTGTGCACGCCTGCGTCGTGTAGTGCCTGCCTATCCGCAAAGATCGCGCCGTCTTCTACTCCCTCAATTTCTCCAATCATACCTTCACTACCTTTTGTATTAACATTTATTGTGCGCGTTAAACGCGTAAACCACAAAAGGCAACGTACCGGATCGATGAGGCCGTTACCCAGTGGTAGAATAAGTCGTTGAGTGGTAAAGGTAACTGCATGATCAATAAACTATCTGCTAGGGATCGAGAGTTTGCAGACAATTTTTTCGGCGGACCCGATGAGGTACGTGGCAACGCAACTGCCTGCTACCGCCATCTGCACCCCAAAGCCAAGATAACTACCTGCCAGGTAGAGGGTTCGAAAATCCTATCAAAACCAATGGTAGCGCTTTACCTCGAATCTAGGCGTGTAGAATTAACTAAATCAACCGGTATTAACGCCGAATACGTTCTGCGCCAATCTGTTCGCTACCTGGAAATAGCATTTGGTGATCGACCAGCACCAGAGGGGTTTAATGCGATGGGTGTTAAAGCGGCGCTCGAGCTAATCGGTAAAAATACTGGTGTCAAAGCATTTCAGGATAGTATTGAGATCGGGCATACATTTAAACTGGAGCAGATGCTAAACGATCGCATCAAGGCTATAGAGGTGGCAGCAGACCAGCGTAAATTGGAACTGGTCAAATAGAACCATTTCACGGGATGGCACAGCATCCTGATGCCACGATCGCAAGTATCCTGTCGGGGAGTACTAGAATTAGCAGTAAGTGGCATCATAAGGGCTAGACAAAGGCCAACAGCATTTACATGCTAGATGCGTGAGTGACGATGACGTATCTAGATCCCAGGAAAAAAAGTATCACAGCAAAGGGAGGTAAGCGAAAAATGAGAATGATCGGGAATGATCCGACGATTCAGCGAGCGGCCTTTCACCCCGCAATTATATAAACCGATCTAGTCCGGTGGTGCCACGATAGTTTACCCAGCCTGTGGGATACTGCTAGTTCTATACAACGCCATCACCACGCTAATACTAAGGCAGAAAAGGCCATATAATATCTGGATCAACGGTAGTTATCGGCACCACACCCAGATCGGCCAATTGGAGTCAATCCAACCCAGAAGCGGACCCTCATTTTTATGCCATCAGCGGCAGTTAACGACCCA
>JAOTYD010000077.1 GCA_029862005.1 Gammaproteobacteria bacterium
AGCATATATATCGGGTGGTAATTGACTCTTAAAAAGCATATGCAGTCGTTAAAAGTGCCCGCGCTGATATTCATTTTTCTCTAAAGAAGACGCTCGTAAAGCTCAGGTAGGGGGCAATCTCCGGCCATTAACGGACGCTCGACTATAAAAAAACCCCGCACGGTGGCGGGGCTTAAATTTCGATATTTTGGATATTAATCTCTTAAATTACATGCAACAGGCTACGGTTCGCACCTCATTACGCTGTGCAGCATTGTAGACAGCAAGTTGTCGTAGTCTGATCCGTTACTGGCAGTCCGGATCGTCAGCATCGATGAGACCATCGCCGTCGTTGTCGATGCCGTCGGTACACTTCTTGCGGCCTTTCTCCGATCCGCCCGTATCACCGCCACCCGTGTCGCCCCCGGTGGAGCCCGAGGTATTGCCGCGGTTTTTGACCCGAAACGATGCGCTTGCGCTGTCGCTGGCCAGGTCCGCATCCGTTACTACCAGGGTAACGGTATAGTTGCCATTGGCAGCATAAACATGTGCAGGATTGGCCTCAGCCGAGACAGTGCCATCACCGAAATCCCAGGCATAACCAATAATGCCGGAGTCGTCGGACGACGCGGAGGAATCGAATGAGCAGTCCCGGGCACTACAGCTATAGGCGAAAGCAGCAACCGGCGGCGCGTTGCCGCCAGCCGCGCTGACGGTTACCTGCTGGCTGCTCGAGTCGACACCCCCATCGTTGTCGGTAACGGTCAACGCCACCGTGTAACTACCAGCGGCGGCATAGGTGTGCGATGGATTTTGCGAACTGGCGCTATTGCCATCGCCGAAATCCCAGTTCCACACGACGATACTGCCATCCGAATCAGTGCTCGTGTCGGTAAACGTAACGCCAAGGTCATTGGTACTGAAGGTAAAGTCAGCCACAGGCAGGTTGTTATCCCCCGCGGCCAGCAATGCGGCAATCGCCGCGTCGGCCTGGATCAGACCATAGCCCGAGTCATGGTCGAAGCCTGCCGAGTTCATATCGATGGCGCTACTCTGCAGGGCAGCGTTTAGCTGTTGTGGCGTCGGAGGCGTCGGAGGTGGATCCGTTTGCGCTTCCCACGCGTGCAACATCAACGCGGCGATCCCGGCCGCATGAGGCGCTGCGGCGGAGGTGCCGAAGAAATCGTCGATCCCGTCGTTACCGTGGGTATCGTTGAAAAAGAAAGTCGTGTTGACACCATCGACCGCGGTCATCTCAGGCTTCGAGCGAATCACCGGGCTGCCCAGCGGCGACCCGTTGGACGCGAACAATATCGGTGTGCCACCCCTCGACGAGTAGGGCTCGAGCATCGGTGGGTCCATCCCGTAGGCCGGGGTGTCGTTGAAAAAAGCCGCGCCGACGGCGGCTGCGCCCGCGGCATTGGCATGCCCGAACAGGGTCGCGCTGTTGGTCTGAAACTCGTTGAGCGTACTATCGCTGCCGAAAACGACCATCTTTACCAGCGATGCCGGCGGCTCGAGCGAATCGACGTCGTCATAGGTAATGATCAGGTTGAAGGCGGTGCCATAGCCCACGAACTCGTGGTTTTGAAACTGGAGCACTTCCCACCCCTCCCCGGTGACGACGTTGTCGTTGGCACTAATTTCGAAATATATGCCACCGGTTTGATCCAGTAACACTATATCGTGGTCATTTCGCGCGCCGGCGCCGCCGAACGGCTGATCCCATTGCAGCGCGACCGTCAAGGTGCTCCCGATCGGCACGGTTACACTTTGATACAGGTCGACACCCGGGCCCGGATCGAAATCGTGCATTCTGCCTACGCGTTCATAGATTGGATCGCAATCGCCGATCGGAAAGAAAAACTCGATGCAGAAAATTTCGCCACTGTCGACGAATGCAGCTTCGTAACTTTTATCGCCGGCGTTACCTGCCGCCGAATAATAGGCAACGCCATCCGCCGTGACCGAATCAACCGCCTGTGCAACGACTCCGTCCTGGAACATCGGCTCATTGAGATACAGAAGATCATCCACGAGAACATCCGCACCCGCCGCTGCCAGTGACAAGATCGCACTAGCATAGTCAGCTTTGGTGGCGAGGCCTGTGTGAAACAGAATATTGATCCCCGGCGCCATATCGTAGACGATCTGTGCCATGGCGCGGCCTTCGTCGATGCAAAAAACGACCGTGCCGCAGTAGGTAGACTCACCCCCGATGACCTGCACCCCGGCGGGCAAATCACCGCTGGCCACGTCTGCCGCTGCGCCACCGAGCGAATCGTAACTGTCGGACAGCACGCCGACTGTTACACCCGTTCCGTCGACACTGTAGGTGGTCCGTCCTTCAATCGCGCGTAAGGCAATATCGCCCTGACTCGTCACAGAACCGGCATTGTTTATCGGTGCAATGGCGGCAGATATCGAGCGCAGGCTTGCTAGTGCCGCGGCCTGGTCGATCACCGCAACCGGCAGTAGGCCTGAGACAAGATCTTTGTAAAGAACACCGTTCACGAGACCCAACCGATTCAGATCCTCCAGTAGAGCCGTGCCATCGGCCGTTGCCCGCGCATCGATAAGAACCCTGCCAGCAGTGAAGAGCAGGAACCTATCGCTGGGCTTGAAATCCGTTCTCCTGCCCTGGCTAACGTGCGCGCGATATTCGGATAAAACCCGTACCAGCGGCGAGCTGGCCTTCGACATCTGGGCAGCTTTAAAAAGCCCTTGCTGACCCGGTCGCTGCTGGGCCGGCACTGCGCTTTCAGCAGCGGCCATCTCGGCGCCGAAAGTTAACAAAATGATGAGTAGCGTATAAAAGTTGTTAGCGGGGAATCGTTTCATGGCCTGCTCCGTGCATCCATATCCGGACAATACAAAAATGACCCGGAGAAAATTATGTGCTCAACATATTAAACTCTAGGCTGAATAGTTGGGATTTCCATCAAACTTTAGCGTAAATATTTCAAATGAGAGTCCCAAATGGGTCGGTTATTGCCGCTGATCAATCGAATTTGAGCGGCAGCTTTCTCGTAAGCGGACCCTCAGCGAACCCTGTTGGGAGGCAATCTTCGGCCAGTTTCGGACGTTTACTAGCTCGTAAACAACCTAGACTAGCAAACTATATTACGGGGGCTTGACAGTAACGCCAGATTAAAGGAGCAGACGCTCGATACCGACAAGGAAAGTGCTGTTAATTCGGTATAATGCTTTTTGGTAAGCGGTACGATTACGAGCAAAAAACATGCTGCCTGATAACAATAAAAAATTAAAGCGTCTTAGCGCTGATACACCGGATAAGCGGAATCAGCAAAAACGCCTTGAGCTATTACAGTCAATGCCCATCTTTGGCGGTATTCGCGCCGATACGCTGGATTTTTTACTGGAACACTCAAAACAGGTAGCTGTTCAGAAGGGAGATTATTTTTACCATGAAAAAGACCCCGCTCAATCACTTTTTGTGCTGGTATATGGCAAAGTCATGCTGCTCAAGGCATGGCGGGACGAAGAATATATTCTAAAAACACTCGAACCGGGTAATTGCTTTGGGGAAGTTGCATTGATGGACTTGCAACCGCGCAACACATCCTCACTTGCAACTGAAGACAGCCGCGCGATTGAATTAACCTACGGCACATTTCACCTGTTGTTCGATCGCGAAATCGAACAGTTCACGATGATCAGAATGAATATGGCGCGGGAAGTCTGTAGACGGCTCCGGGAAGCGGATAGTCGTGCTTTTACGGCCGATATCCAGGCACGACGTCTAAAACGTCCACACTAACTTTCCAACAGATTACTTACTGCCTCGGTAGTGGTCCGATTCGGTCGACTATCGTCTCCGACTAGCTGATTACAAGGATCAGATTTTTCGAAAGCTGACCCTGCCCATAGCCATGTCAGAGACGACCTACGGCCATAAGTTGACTCTTTCTAAGGAATCATTTCGATCGATACCTACCCCTTTTATTAGACCGTGACAGTTTGGTGCTCCTCGTTATCTTGACCTAGGGAAATCATATGGTTTACTCGTTGGTATAATATTAATGGCAGAGAGAAATAGTGAGGAACAAATCATGCAAGAACATGAATATATAAAAGTGATCGATAGGGTTCATATCACCACTGCGCTTGAACAGCTGCAAAAAGTCAGGCCTGCCAAAAGCATTGGCGGAATATCCGAAGCAGACTTAAATGAAATTATTATCAAGTTAAAAGAATGGGAAGAGGAATTGTTTCGGGTAGTGGACGTAAATCCGGATGTTTAGAGGGTAGAATTTTACCTATAACTGACTCATTAGTGATGTAAACCCTGGTGGGTGAAGCAAAATAAAAAGCTATCCAAACTAGCTGATATTATACAGGTAAAAGAAGCGGCTTTACCGTTCAAAATTCGAGTTACCGTTTTGGATCGCTTATCACCACTGAATTATTGATTCTGAGTTTCGTCCTTCTTGTAAGCGGACCCTCACAAAGCCCAGGCAGGAGGCAATCTTCGGCCATTTGCAGACACTCAATATTTATTCGGACGTTAAACATTAGCTGCTAATATATATTCGAAATTTTCGAATCCCAACTTGAACAGATTCCGAACCCATGAATCGATACGGTAAGCTGATGCGACGCATTCAGGACGGTGAGTGCATCCTGATCGATGGCGCGACTGGCACTGAAATCGAGCGCCGCGGGGTGCCGCAGCTGAAAAACGCGTGGAACGGTGGTGGTGCGCTAAGCCACCCGGAGATCTTGCGCGCAGTGCATGAAGACTATCTTTGCCTAGGTGCCGAGATCATTATTTCCAACAACTTTGCCACGCACTATTACGCACTACAGGATGCCGGCGA
>JAOTYD010000078.1 GCA_029862005.1 Gammaproteobacteria bacterium
CCTGGACACGGATATCTTCAATGTCTCGAACGAAGACTGCATAGCCTTTCTCGATCCGCTGATTAGACACTGGGACATCGATCTTTCGACCTTCGATATGGAGATATCGCTGAACGACAGGCTCGCCCCCGGGGAACCGAAGAAATTCGCGTTCATCGAGAAGGGCCTCGACGGTCCTCATAAGGATGAACCGGGGCTCATTGATTTTCTACAGGACACCATTCTAAGTCGCGACATAACAGAGGAGGAGCTCGAATTCTTGAGACGGCTCAGGTTCGGGGCGACCAGGCGGCCCAATCGACTCTATTATTACCGGGTCCTGCAAATTTCGAGAGACCCGCTGCATTTTCGAGCCGAGGAGGAATGACTTCCTGCCATGCGCAACCGTACTGATTGCAGCGAAGGCCGATTCGGTCTTGCAGCAAGCGCTTTCCAGCCGTTTAAAGATCCCCGCTTCCGCGGGGATGACTCTTTAAGTGTGCGGGGATGACTCCTTAAGTGCACGGGGATGACTCCTTAAGTAAGTAGCATTCAGTCATTACTTCAAATTCCATTTGCCATGGCGCAGCGTAAACAGGGGTAGTACTGCGACGCTATCGAACCGATTCTGTTACTATGCGCCGGCGCTTAACCGGACTCCTTCGTTTGTGACCTCTTCTGCTTTTTCGACACTGCCTGTGCGGGCGGACCTGCTCGGCAATATAGCCTCGCTTGGATTTGAATCGATGACTCCGGTTCAACTGCAAAGTTTGCCGATTCTACTCTCTGGCCAGGATTTACTCGGGCAGGCAAAAACAGGCAGCGGGAAAACCGCGGCATTCGCGATTGGCATTATCAACAAGCTGGAAACCCGTTGCCGACAGGTTCAGGCACTGGTGCTTTGCCCGACGCGAGAACTTGCCGACCAGGTGAGCAATGCAATCAGGCGATTGGCGCGAACCATACCTAATATAAAGATACTCACTTTGTGCGGCGGTAAACCCATTGCCAGGCAAACCGCATCGCTGGAATCGGCACCGCATATCGTAATCGGTACCCCGGGCCGTATTTTGAAACATTTGTCCAAAGGCAGCCTGAATCTTCAACAGGTTTCGACCTTCGTCCTCGATGAAGCCGATCGAATGTTAGACATGGGTTTTCTGGCCGACATCATGCTGATCAAGGACAGTTTGCCCGGCAAACGACAAACCGTCTTGTTTTCGGCTACCTATGCTGAGGAAATCGTGCGCATCAGTAGTGCCGTTCAAAAATCTCCAGTCAAAGTTCAAGTTGAAAAATCGCATCACATTAAAGAGATCAAACAGACTTTTTACGAAATCCCGCAAGATGAGAGAACCGAGACACTGGTTGCCCTGCTCGAACATTTTGAACCCGAATCCACACTCGTATTCTGTAACCGCAAACAGCAATGCCAGGATTTAAAAGACGCGTTATGTAAGCGCGGGTTTCACGCTTTGAGCTTACACGGCGATCTGGAGCAGTTCGAGCGTGACCAGGTTTTGATTCAGTTTGCAAATCGCAGTAGTTCGATTCTGATTGCAACCGATGTCGCCGCTCGAGGACTGGACATCAAGGAGCTGGCTGCGGTCGTCAACTTTGAAATAACGCCGGATCCTGAAATTCATATCCATCGTATCGGTCGTACCGGAAGAGCGGGCAATGAAGGTTTGGCGCTGAGTCTTTTCACCGCAGGTGAACAAAATCGTATTGATGCTATTGAAAGCTATCAAGGCAGTCCGATAAATATTGAAAACCCATCTAATTTGCAACGCCAGGCTGGTTTTAGTCTAAAACCTGCCATGGAAACACTATTCATCAACGCTGGCAGAAAAGACAAAATCAGGGCCGGTGATATTTTAGGTGCCTTGACCGCCAATACCGAATTACCCGGCAAGCTCATCGGCAAGATCGATATCCTGGATAAAATGGCTTATGTAGCGGTGGACCGTAAGGTCGCCAGGCAGGCACTTAAGATCCTGCTCGACGGGAAGATCAAGGGCAGGAAGATTCGCGTTAGAAAGCTGGATAATTAAACATGGCCTGGTTATTCAGTATGAAAGTATCCGGACATACAGCATCGATAAGCATCTCTGGCTGTTGCACAAAGTGAGGCTGGATTGAAGACTCCCCAACGACTTAAGCCGCTACTTGAAGATGGTCTGATCGACGAAGTTCTACGACCTTTAATGAGCGGAAAAGAAGCCGATGTGTTTATCGTGCGCTGTGGCAGTGAAATTCGCTGTGCGAAAATTTATAAAGAGGCCGATAAACGGAGTTTCAAACAGGCGACGCAATACCAGGAAGGCCGCAAGGTACGCAATACTCGCCGCGCACGCGCTATGGAAAAAAGCTCTCGTTACGGTCGCAGGGAACAGGAACAAGCCTGGCAAAATACCGAAGTGGATGCATTGTATCGGCTGGCCCGAGTTGATGTACGTGTGCCAAAGCCCTATGGCTGCTTCGATGGCGTTTTGCTGATGGAGCTAATCTGCGATGTCCAGGGGTTCGAAGCACCTCGTTTGAACGATGTTGCGATGTCGAGCACGCAAGCTGTGGAAGATCATCTGCTGATGATGCGCTACGTCGTTCGCATGTTGTGTGAAGGCCTGGTGCATGGTGATCTATCGGAGTTCAACGTGCTCGTCGATGACTATGGTCCCGTCATTATTGATCTTCCGCAGGTAATCGACGCTGCCGCAAACAACCATGCCGAACACTTTTTTACTCGCGATGTGAATAAAATCACCAGCTACTATGGTCTATTTTCCCCTGCAATTCTGAATACCCGATACGCAGAGGAAATCTGGGCACTATACGAAGCGGGTAAATTGCACCCTGAGGTTGAGCTAAGCGGTGAATACAGTACTGTCGAGGTGGACGCAGACGTCGACGCAGTACTCGAAGAAATAAAACAGGCTATGCTCGAAGAGGAACAACGCCTGGCGCGATTAGCAGAAGCCTCATAAGTACTCCTGTAAAGGTTTATACCCCTCAACAACAAACCGGGACAGATCTAATTATGATGAAATAAATCTGTCCCGGTTTTCGAGTCCGGTTTTCGGTTTTCGGTTTTCGGCATCAGATTCATTCCTTTTTATTCTTCTTCGGCATGCCTGGAATAATCTCATCTTCAAATGTCAATTGATCGCCTTCAAGATGCATCCTCACCAAATGGATTCGCATATTTTCATCGCCAAAATTCTCATAAAACAAAAACATATTGCTATCATTTGTATTGTTGCAGGATGACAACGAGCCACACATGTATTGAGTAAACGTGTGGCCGTGGTACAGGTCGGTGGATCTTCTTATTTCCAGTTCATGAGTATGACCGCAGAAAACATGTTCAATATTGTGCTCCCTGACAAAATCAATGAGACGCAAAGGGTTGTGAAGTGGATGAGCGTCAGTTCCCAGAATTGAATAGTGAACCAGCAGTACCGCCTTTTCATAGGTCAACTGCTTCAACGCCGCTGAAACAGCGCGCAATATCTCTATATCGACATATCCATAGTCACTATACAATTGGCTGGTATCAATACTGACAACTAACACCGAGTCTCCATTGACTGGAATGGTTTCTATAAAGTTGATATCAGTAAAATTGTCGCTCAACTTGGTAATACGTCGATCCAGAAAAACATTCTCTTTAACGCACTGCTCAATATCCAATGGATAGATTATTTCCGGGTCGTATATGTGTTTCTTAAAAAACTCCGAACCCCGCATGTTTCTCTTATCATGGTTTCCGATAAGGGAAATTACGTTTTTACATTCGATAGATTTTAAAAAACCGCCCACTTCCTGGAATTCACTCTCAAGACCGTCAGTGGTGTTATCTCCGGTATTGAAAACGATGTCGGCACCGTAGGAATTTAGCTTCGCCAGCAAGACCTTATCGTTCCCTTCCCAATGCCGGGGACCGAAATGTATGTCCGAAATATGTAATATATTCAATTCGCTTCACTAATTCTTGTAGCACAAAGAAAAATCGAACTAGAGGTTTTCAACCTGGAACCTACACACAATAGGGGTAATACCGGGGACTGTATACCTAATTCTAATCGAAGGGCTCTGTGTCGATTGATCCGGGATAGATCCGGTCTCTTTCGGAGGTGTCTATTGCTGAACGATCCGGTGCAGATATTCGCAGGCGAGGATCCCGATGGGACGGCGAAATTCCGGGGACAGTATACTCCAATTCCGGGGACAGTATACTCCAATTCCGGGGACAGTATACTCAATTGCCGGCGCAGCGGCTGACGGCGTCAAAGAATCTCAAAATGCGCATTACGCGGCCTGTTGCCGCAAATCGATGTAATGTCCTGCGGGCAGGCGGACAGGCAGATCACCAGGTCCATTTCGGCACGCATGACGATGTAATCGCCTTTTTTGCTCACCGGCGGATTGGGTTTGATTGTGCCATCGGCTTCGACCGGCGTGTTTTGCCAGAGATTGAACGGCGCCGGCAGTTCGACGGGTTTCAGACCCAGCTCGACCATCGCTTCCCAGAAATTGTCGGTGCAGTTGCGGTGATACTTCTTGCAGCCCAGTAACTCGTAGCGGTAGCGGTCGCAGGCCGCGAGCAGGGTGTCGTGCGCGCCCGGCGCGGTATCCTCCATGATTTTCAGGATCGGCCGGCGCCGGTTGGTCACCATCACG
>JAOTYD010000079.1 GCA_029862005.1 Gammaproteobacteria bacterium
ACCAATCAAAGTGACATCGCCCTAAGGCGATGTCATCCCGGAAGCTGCGAAGCAGCTATCCGGGATCTCGCAACGATCCAGCGTTTCCCTACAAAGGCAGTAACTTAAACTCCACGATTTCATCCCAGAAACGCGCTAGCGTTACCGATACGTCGGACGGCCGGGATCTCGCAACGATCCAGCGTTTCCCAATAAGGGCAGTAACTTAAACTCCACGATGTCATCCCGGAAGACGCAGCAGCCTGCCTGCCCGATTCATCGGAATGACTGCAAAACTCGATAACCCGTAACTCATCGCAACAGTGTTGTCAGTTATTCCTGTTTTACGGTCGTCGCCGCTCCTGTTGGCGATAGGAAATGGCTTCCGCGACATGAGCTTGGCTGATCCGCTCCGCCTGCGCCAGGTCGGCAATCGTGCGCGCCAGCTTGAGCAACTTGTGATAACTGCGTGCGGAGAGGCGCAGTTTGTCGATTGCCCGTAGCATCATCCGTTGCAGATTTTCATCGGTAGCGCATGCCTTCGACAAATCCTGGTTGTCGAGGTTGGCGTTGGTGCAATCCTGCCGCTCCAGTTGGCGCCGACGCGCGGCCTCGACCCGTTGACGAACCAGATCGCTGGTTTCGGCGGATCGATCGTTTGCGTTAAGTAATTCGTGATGCTGCAGTCGGCCCAGTTCGATCTGGATGTCGATTCGATCGAGCAGCGGCGCCGATAACTTGTTGCGGTAGCGGTTGAGCTGCTGCGGGGAACATTCGCAGGTTTTTATCGAATCGCAGCCACCGGGACAGGGATTCATCGCCGCGATCAGTTGAAACCGAGCTGGAAAAATAGCTTTGCCCGAGGCGCGCGAAATATGGATGCGCCCGGTTTCCAGTGGTTCTCTTAACACCTCTATTACACCACGCCTGAACTCGGTCAATTCGTCGAGAAACAGCACGCCATTATGTGCCAGCGATATTTCACCCGGTTTCGGATTACTGCCACCACCCGCCAGCGCAACCGCGGATACCGTATGATGGGGCGACTGGAAAGAACGTTGCAGCCAGGTTTCCGGATCGAGTGTTTGCTGGCATATCGAGCGGATACTGGCCAGGCTCATGGCCTCTTCTTCGCTCATCAGCGGCAGGATCGAATTGAGGCGCTGCGCCAGCATGCTCTTGCCAGTACCCGGCGGGCCCATCATCAGCATATGATGTCCACCGGCGGCGGCGATCTCGAGCGCGCGCTTGGCCTGGTGCTGGCCATGGACCTCGGACAGGTCGAATCGGTACTGCGGCATTTTCGCTTCAGGCCGGGATGCAGTTAGCGGCAACGCCTCGCCACCGTTCAGGCTGGCGCATACCTGAGCCAGGGAATCTGCCAGCTGTACCCTGAGATCGCGCACCAGCATCGCCTCCGGTTGGTTTGAACGCGGAACAGTTACTGCCCGACCGGCCCTTTTGCTGGCAACAAGGGCCGGCAGTAAACCTTCGATTTTACGGCACTCGCCGCTCAGGGCGAGCTCACCGAAACAGGCGTTGTCGACGATGCCTGAGATGTTGACCTGTTTGGAAGCGGCCAGGATGCCCAACGCGATCGATAAATCATAGCGACCTCCTTCCTTGGGAAGATCGGCTGGTGCCAGATTTACCGTGATCCGTCGCGCCGGAAATTCAAAACCTGAATTAATGATTGCCGAGCGCACCCGATCGCGCGCCTCGCGCACGACGGTCTCCGGCAAACCCACAACGGTGAAGGCCGGCAATCCGCTGGATATATGTACTTCGACGCGCACTTCGGGGGCATTGATGCCCAGCTGCGCCCGGGTGGTTAACTGAGTGAGTGACATGGCAGAATCCTTTCTATTGATGAATAAGCCTGTCTGACGGCTTCGAGATGCGCATCCTGCGATCTCTGCGGCAGTCTAACACGAAAATAATGCCATTTACTCCTGTAGCGTTTGATCTTTCCTGGGCGTAGCTTCCCCGAATGCGCCCGGCATCTATCCCCGATGGAATATTAGTATATTAGGGTTTATTAATATAATACGTTGACACGATTACTTTGACGATAATAAGGGGGTTCATGATATGAACATTAAACGATTAACAGCCGTAGCTGCGGCAGCTTTACTGGCCGCCACCGTTGGTGTTGCCAGTTCTGTATCTTTTGCCAACGAGGAGAAGGCGAATCCGTCCGAGCACAAGTTTGAACTTGCCAAGCAGTATTACGGCCAGTGCACCGCTACCGACAGCTCGCAATTTGACGCGATCATGCCTCAGCTAAAGGCTTTCACCGATATGGAAATCATGGCCGCAACCATGGCGGATCCGGCAAAATTCGCGCAATTGATGACAGTAGTCAATGACCCGCGCACCATCCACGTTATGACCAAGTGCGCCACCGAACCGGTCATGTGGGATACCTGGATGAGCGGCATGACCGACTTCAACAAGATGAGCCGAGCCATGGGTCATTTCATGAATCCTAATATGTACATGCAGTGGATGATGGCGCCGATGAATCCCGCAATGTACCAGCCGATGATGCAGATGGCGGATCCGAACTACTACACCCGCTGGATGAACGCGATGGCGAATCCGGCGTTTTACCAGCCGATCACGTCGTTGGCGGATCCCAACTGGTACACCCCCCGAATCAACTGGATGATGAATCCGCAGTCGATGCAACCGATGTTCAACATGATGAACATGGGCGGTTATTTTGCCCCGGTGCCTGCAGCTGGAAGCCAGGCGGTAGAACCCGCTAACTAGAACGTTGGAGACTGGCGCGGTATAATCACCGCGCCAATTTTTTTCTGAAGCAGGAGCAGGATATGAAACCGAATGTAGGAACTGTTGACCGGGCTATCCGTGCCATCGTTGGTATCGCGTTGATTGCAGCTTTTCCATTGGGCCTGTTGCAAGGAACGCCTGGCATCGTGGCTTTGATTTTTGGCGTCGTACTGGTGGTGACGGCCGCGATTCGTTGGTGTCCGCCTTACATGCTGCTCGGCATCAATACCGGGGCCAGCGAAGAAAAGTAACCTTTTGAATAGCGGGTAATGCGGGCCAGCATTACCCGATCATCAATCCAGCGTTTTTTCCAGCTCCTTCAAGCGAGCCTCGATCACTTCCAGTTTTTCCCGGGTGCGCGCCAGTACCCTGGCCTGGATATCGAATTCTTCACGACTCACCATTTCATAATTTGCCAGCTGCTGCTGTAGCAGGCTTTTTAAACGCGCATCAAAGTCCGTTTTCGCCTGCTGTAGGCCTGGTGGTAGCAGTTCATTGATCTTGTCGGACAGGCGGTTGATGGTTTGATTATCAATCATAAAAGCCCCAATTTAGTGCGTCGTTTCAGAAATTTGCACAGTAAAAGTGCAAATACAGGCATAAACGTCCCAATATTAACCATAATTTGCTTGCTTGCCCAGAGTCGCCAAAATTTAGCCCGAATTTAATTCGGAGAGTTATTCATGAAAATCATTACAGCGATAATCAAGCCATTCAAGCTCGATGACGTTCGCCAGGCACTCGGGGAAATCGGAGTGCAGGGTTTGACGGTTTCGGAAGTGAAGGGTTTTGGGCGTCAAAAGGGGCACACCGAGTTGTACCGGGGCGCGGAATACGTGGTCGACTTTTTACCCAAGGTGAAACTCGAGATTGCCATCGATGACAATCTCGTCGATCAGGCGATCGAAGCGATCACTTCCAGCGCCAACACCGGCAAGATCGGTGACGGCAAAATCTTTATTACACCCCTTGAACAGGTTGTTCGTATTCGTACGGGCGAATCTGGTCCTGACGCACTATAGGAGGACACCATGGAAAACCAGATTTTTCAATTACAGTACGCGCTCGATACTTTCTATTTTCTCGTTTGCGGCGCTTTGGTTATGTGGATGGCCGCCGGCTTCGCCATGCTCGAGGCAGGCCTCGTGCGCTCCAAGAATACGACTGAAATCCTGACCAAGAATGTCGCATTGTTCGCGGTCGCCTGTACGATGTACATGGTTTGTGGTTATTCGATCATGTACGGCGGCGGGGAGTTCACGATGTTCCTGGCGGGCATTGTTGGCGACGGTGTTGCCGGTGCCGAGGAACCCGCGACCTATGCGCCATCAGCTGACTTCTATTTCCAGGTCGTGTTCGTCGCAACAGCGATGTCCATCGTCTCGGGCGCGGTCGCCGAGCGCATGAGGCTATGGGCTTTCCTTGTGTTTGCCGTAGTTATGACTGGTCTGATATACCCGTTGGAAGGACGCTGGACCTGGGGTGGGGAGCCGGTCTTCGGTATGTACACTCTCGGTGACCTTGGCTTCTCCGACTTTGCCGGCTCCGGCATTGTGCACATGGCGGGCGCAGCCGCGGCCCTGGCCGGGG
>JAOTYD010000080.1 GCA_029862005.1 Gammaproteobacteria bacterium
GCGCGGTCTCCCAGGCGGCGCGATCGGCGGCCTGCAGGGCTGCATGTGTCATGCATACCAGGATCGGCAGGCACAGCAGAAACTGCCCCATCGCCATTGCCGACTGCGTAAATAACAGTTTGAAATCGCCCATCGGGCCCTGTCGGGACAGCAGGATGAACAAGGTTAGCCCTATGACCACCGCGGGAACCGAGAGGAAAGTGTTGAATAGCGAAATCAGAAATCGACGGCCGAAAAAGTTGCCATAGGCAAGCGCAAACGCAATCACCAGCGCCGGTGGTACCGCCGCCAGGATCGCCATACTCGAAACCTGGAAGGAGATGGCGACGATTTCCCAGATTTCGGCATTACCGCTGAATAACAGGCCGAAGGCGTCGACGGTACTGTTGATCAGGACTTCCATATGCTACTCAGGATACCGATCCAGCCGACGGAATGAACAATTGCTGGCCGTGAACCTTGAAATCGCCGATCATTTTCTGCACCGGGGGCGAAGTGATCCAGTCGATCAGTTTTTTTGCAGCTGAATAGTTCGCATCCGCATGACGCTCGGGATTGACCGCGATGATTCCGTAGGGATTTAACAGCGCGGGATCATTTTCGAACAATATCTGGATTTCCAGCTTCGACTGGTATGCGAGCCAGGTGCCGCGGTCGGTCATGGTATAGCCGTCGACTTCGTTGGCGATCTGCAGGGTTTTGCCCATGCCCTGGCCAACTTCGCGATACCAGCTACCGCCAGGCGATTTGTCGGCTTTTTGCCACAGCATCATTTCGCGCTTGTGGGTACCCGAATCGTCGCCGCGCGAGATAAACGGTTGCTCGCTGGAGTGGACACGTTGCAGCGCTTCGCCCACGGACCCGCTTTTAGCCGCTTTGGCCGGATCGGATTTCGGGCCGACGATAATAAAATCGTTGTACATGACGTCGGCCCGGTCGACACCGTAACCAGCTTCGACAAACTTATCCTCGGCCGCGCGCGCGTGTACCATCACGATATCGACATCGCCCTCGCGTCCGAGCCGCAGCGCCTTGCCGGTGCCGACCGCGATAAGATGCACTTCAATGCCTGTTTCCTGCCTGAATTTGGGTAACAGGTAATCCATCAACCCTGTATTGGCGGTGCTGGTCGTGGTCGCCAGGCGCAGCGCGGATTCGCTCGCCATGGCCTGGTTCGATATCAATAATGCCACCAGGCCAAGAAATACTTTCCTCAACATCTTGTTGCTTCCCTTGAATGAAAAACAGGAAAAGACCAGTTTATCAATCCGTGGCGGTGCGCGTCGAATTTTCATTGGGGCGATCAGGCAAAACAGGTAAACTGATTGACCGAGATCTGTATCAATATCGAAGAGGAAGTAATGGACGAAGAAGCGCTGAACATGTCGATCCGCAAGTTTTTGAAAAAAGTGGGCATCACTTCGCAACGTGAAATCGAGCGCGCCATCGATCTTGCCAATGGCGAGGGCCGACTGGATGGTAACCCGGTGCGGGTAAAGATGACGCTGGAATGCGACCTGATCGATGACGCCCTGTCGATCGAAGACGAAATCAGTTACTAAATCAGATGAGCGAGCAGCGCGAGTTAATCCCGCTCGATATCGCGGTGCTGACGGTGTCGGACAGCCGCGATGAATCCAGCGACAAATCGGGCCCGCTGCTGGTCAGGTATCTGACCGAGGCCGGCCACCGGCTGGCGGAAAAGGCAATTGTGCCGGACGATAAATACCGCATTCGCGAAGTGATTTCACGTTGGATTGCCGACGAGGGTCTTCAGGTGGTGTTAACCACCGGCGGCACCGGGGTTACCGGCCGTGACGGCACGCCGGAAGCGGTGGCGCCATTGCTGGACAAGGTGATCGATGGTTTCGGCGAAACCTTCCGTAGCCTGTCTTACCAGACCATCGGCACTTCGACGCTGCAGTCACGTGCGATTGCCGGGGTTGCCAACGGTACCTACATCTTCTGCCTGCCGGGTTCATCCGGCGCCTGCAAGGACGCCTGGACGCAATTGATCGCGACCCAGCTCGATTACCGCACGCGCCCCTGTAACCTGGTCGAACTTATGCCGCGCCTGCGCGAAAGTTAAAAAGCCCGTCGAATGAGGGGATTTAACGAAAAATCCCTAGTTGCGCACAATCCTGATGCGATCTTCGCCTGTTAACGATTCTCCATGGTAGGTCGTTGCCTTGATGATAATCATGAATTCGCCTTCGCCGACCTTGAAGCCCGTGGTATGGACATCGCATACGAGGTCTTCGTAGCTATCGTCGTTAATATCTGCCTGGCGGCATAAACTCTTGTCAGACTTGCCCACCAGCATGACATCGACACCGTTTAGCCTGATGGATCGCGGGTTTATCGCGGTTACATTGAGCTCGCTCGATCCGAAAATCGCAACCGGGATAACACGCCCGGAACTGGCGCGGACGATATTCTTCGAATCGCCGGGTTTGATATCGATAGTCATCGCAGTCCGTCCTTGTCCGCCAAAAAGATTGCTCGCCTGGGCGGTGACCGTGACCTGCCCACTGCCTTGCTCTAAATCCAGGCTATTGCCGCCGGTTTCCGCCGCATTGGAAGCAGCGGCCAACGCCCAGATCATGGTCGCAAAAATTCGTACCGCTATTTGCTCGTATCGCACTAATTAATCCTGGAGAGTTTCCGCCGCCACGTCAATGGTATTACAGGTAGTTGCTACCTGATCCGAATTTTTCAAGTCAGCTTCTCAAAAGCAGACGATTAGATTACGAAGCTCAGGGGCGATCCTCGACCAGGAAGGACATTGGAACCTCTGACAGGGCACGACCCTCGGAACTAGCTTCTGAGGGCCATTGCCCTGATCCATGTAAAACTTTACGGTCGTGCTTCGAGCACCATGTTGAATGGCGTCTCGGCGGCTCTGCGAAATTTCGAGAAGCCCCCGCCGTCAACAATTGTCTCCTGTAAACGTTTCTCACCAGCCTGCGCTCCCAAAGCGGTTCCAACCTCCTGTGCCAACGACGTGGGTACGCACACCATAGTCGAGGCAGCATAGTAAAGCCGCCCTACCGGATTAATATTGTCCTGTATCTGATCCCCGGCAATAGGTTCAACGACCATGAGTGTGCCGTCGGACTTCAGGGCACTTTTTATATGCGCCGCCGCACCAGCTGGATCCCCCATGTCGTGCAGACAGTCGAACAAACATACCAGGTCATAGTCACCTACACCGTCGAATTCTTTCGCAAGCGCGGTCTGAAATCGAACGTTACTCAACCGGTGTTCTTCAACGTGCCTGGTGGCCTCGGCAATCGACCCTTCATGAAAATCGAATCCCACGAATTGGGAATTCGGGAATGCTTCCGCCATCATTATGGTTGAAAGACCGTGACCACAACCGACATCAGCGACTGTTGCCCCCTGTTCAAGCTTTTCAACCACACCATCGAGTGCTGGAAGCCAGTCTTGCATTATGTGATGTTGATAACCGGGACGGAAAAACTTGGCAACCGCACAGAACAGGCACTCTGGCTGATCCCCCCAGCGCAGACCTTCCCCCGTGTGGAACACGCCTTCGATCTTGTCCTGGTTATAGACATTTGAGGCAGCACAATCGAAAGCAGCGACCAGGTAGACGGGGCTGTTCTCATCGGCAAAAACGGCTGTTTGCTCCTCCGTCAAACTGTATTTTTCGCCGTCAGGGTTATACGTGATGTAATTCGAGGCGGCCATTGCAGAAAGCCATTCTCGAAGGTAGCGCTCGGCCAGGCCCGTTTTATGCGCTAATTCATTTGATGAAACAGGCCCCTTTTCCGCGAGTGTTTTATATAAGCCCAGCGAGCTTCCTATCCTGACAAGAGGCATGCAAAAAGCTCCACCGAGATCCGACAGCATTTGCCCGACTAATTCATTGAGTTTTTCTTCATTCATACTTGTGACTCCTATTCGGCTATAGCCAAATGATTGGTTATTTGTGTCTATGAATGGCGATCGCTGCAGAATGCAGCTTAAAGAAGGGTGACCGTCAGCCCTGAATATTGAAGCTGCGCTTCTATTTGGCGCATAAGAGCACTATACAGCAACCAGGCTCACTAAAATAAACGATTGTATTTATGTCGATCGTGAAGCCATAAACCCGATATATCTTGTATTTGGAATTTCAATAGCGGTTTTCGAGTAAGCGTACCCTCGTGGAACATCGGTAGGAGGCGATTTCAGGCCCATTTTAGAGACATCCAGGGAAAGAACCCGCACATTGGCGGAGTTTTATATTCAATTCTACTTGAAAGCCAAGTTACTTTTCTTCGCTTACTAAATCCAGCTAATCCGAGCAGTGCTGTGCCAAAGAGCCAGGCTGCTGCGAGAATGGGGTGG
>JAOTYD010000081.1 GCA_029862005.1 Gammaproteobacteria bacterium
CTTCACGCAGGCTCAAAAGCGCATCGGCGTCGTCACCTCCTTGCTTCGCCTTTTGAATGAGGGTGTCGGCAATCGGATCACGAACCGGAATGTCGCTTCCTTTCTCCGCCGCCCGGCCCAGGAAGCACATCCAGCTTGCAACGCTGAGTGCGGCAGTTTTGATGGAGCCGCCGGTTTTGAGCCGATCGCGGACGGTGGGGAGAATGAACTTGGGAAACTTGTAGGATCCGTTCATGCAAATCCTTAGCGCCTCGTCTTTTATGGCAGGATTTCCAAAGCGTCTCACTACGGTTTTTTTGTAGTCGGCCAAATCGACACCTGGAACGGGGTCCAGATGAGGCGTTACTTCCTCATCCAAAAAATGCGTCACGTACCCGGCGAATAGAGGCTCGCGGACAATTTCGAAGATGTATCGGTGCCCCGCGAGGTATCCGAGGTAAGCGATAAGGGAGTGGCTCGCGTTTAGAACCCTCAGTTTGATTTTCTCGTAGGCAGCCACATCCGTGGTGAACTGTACCCCCACCTCTTCGAGAGCTGGGCGCTGGCTTGAAAACCTGTCCTCGACTACCCACTGAGCATACGGTTCGCACATGACGGGGCATTGATCTTCAAGGTCGAATCGCTCCCTCACAAAAGCCCTGGTTTCCTCGGTGGGAAGCGGCGTTATCCTGTCCACCATGCTGTTCGGAAAGGCCACGTTCTGGTCGATCCATTTGGACAGTTTGGGGTCTACTTCGTCGCAAAACGCGAGGAGGGTGTGCTTGCTGATGCTGCCGTTGCCCTGGAAATTATCGCAGGACATGATGGTGCAAGGCGGGACATTGGTCACCATTCGGCGTTTGAGGGCCTGGCTCAGGTAGCCAAAAATGGTTTTGGGAGTCGACAGGTTCGCGAGGTCATGCCGAACGTCGGGGTGTTCGAGATTCAGCCCCGAGGTTCTTTGGTCGATATAGTAGCCCGCTCCTGTCACGGTGAGTGAGATGATTCTGGTTTCACGGGCTGCCAGTTTTTGTATGAACGCCGCTGCATCGTCATGCCCCAGGACGTAATCCGTCATCGATCCTATGATGCGGGCCTCCGCATGCTCGTCGGAGCGTTCGACGAGGGTGTACAGGCAATCCTGCGCGCGCAGAGCCTCCTTGAGGGCGCGGTCTTCCTCCCTTATTCCCGAGGCGCAAATACCCCAGGAGAAATCCCCGGTTTCCGATAGAAGACGATCCATGTAATGTTGCTGGTGTGAACGATGGAACCCGCCCGCACCGATATGGACGATGGAACTCTTAACCGAGTTTCTGTCGTAGGAAGGCGGCGACAAACCCGCAGGAAGATTGCCGGCCAGTAGTTGCGCTGTTAATTTGTCTGTCATCGTCCTATCTCCGTTTCGTCGGGGCTAGCGGTTACTGTCATTCTCGATCGAAATATGGTGGCAATTAACTTCATTCGGAATCAGCTTAACTGTCACTGTAACCCGAAAAACCGAAGTTCCGAAATACCGACCTGGGACTGTCTCCCTGTAATTTCCCGCGTTCCCTTTAGCAGTTTAAATTCACCCGCCAAAACTATCCCGGCGGCGATAAAATTTCTATCGGATGGCCAATGTTACGGAGTTCGAAACTGCCGTGAGATCGCCACGGTCGGTCGAGATTTTCGGCAAACCTGTCTGACACGAGAATTGTCTCGTCGAGTTCTTTGCATTGTGCTTCGATGCGGGCTGCTTCGTTGGCGGCTTTGCCAATAACCGTGAATTCGATTCGGTCGGCGGTACCGATATTGCCGTAGACCACGGTTCCGCAGTGTAACCCGATTCCGAATTTGATGGGTGGCTCGCCGCGCTCGGTTCTGTTCGCATTGAGGCGTTCGGTACGCACTATGGCATTCAATGCAACGTCGAGCGCGACCTGGCAGGCTTCCTCTTCATCTGCGTAGCGCTCGATAGGAAAGACTGCGAGGGAAGCGTCACCAATGTAGCGTAAGACTTCTCCACCACCATCGATCACGGCGCCCGCCGTGGCGTCGTAGTAGTCGTTGAGCACGTCGAGAAAGCGATCCAGATCGTAGTGCTCGGCAAGTTTCGAGGAATCGCGCAAATCGCAAAACAGAATGACAGCTTCGATGATGTCGCCATCACCCCTCTGGATTTGGCCTGAGTACACACGGTCTGCCGAGTAGCCGCCGAGATAGGCTTTTAGAATGTCATTGACCAGAATCCTTTGCGTGAGGTTCTTGAGTTCCACACAGAGTGGCTTGTGCAGGCGTCGCAGCAGTTCGATTTCGGCCTCGGTGAAGCCCTCCGGCGCGGAAGAAATCCAGCTGATCAGGGAGCCCTCCTGGTCAACCGACCAGGTACTGCGGTCCTCGTAACCGGTCAGCTGAAGAAAGTAGTCCGTACCGCCCTCAGCCGCGACTTTGACGAACAGCGGGAACCGGTCGGATTCAGATCCAGCGCTAATGCGGCAGCGGCCCTCGAAAGCGCCGCTTTCATATACCGGGTGAACAGGGCTTTGTAGAAAGGATTCCTCTTGCTCGACACCGCGCGTGTAAGTGTCGTGTTCGACCTCGTTGTCTGGATACCAGGTGTAGGTCCCGGCCACGTAGAGTGGATGTAGAATCGGACCACCGAAGTGAAAACGGCATAACTGCATCCCGAGTCCACCCAGACACCCGGCGACTTCTCGCATCAGGGCCGGGATATCCCAACCTTCCAGCGAGCGCGTGTGTAACAAATCCAGTGCAGTTACGTAAGCTTGATCTGCGTCTTTAATACTCATGCGGGTACCGGGTAAGTATGAACGCCTTATTTTCACTATTTCACCGGATAAAGAAAGAGACTAACGACGACGTTCAAAACCGGGCGTCCGATATCTGACTGATTCCTGCCGACGCGCGGAATATTACTCCGCCCCTTTTGATTCCTTCGATATAGAGGAGATTAATTGCGAAAGGAAAAAGTTATTTTTTGGAGCAGCTAAATAGCGCTTCGGAGCGTTGCTTTATTTTTTTAAATCCTTCTGCATTGTTTTATATTGTTTTTTCGACAGTGATTTACCACTTGCTCCAAAAACAATTTGAGCCCTTATATACGCGGTATCTCTGTATTTGTTCCAGGCTTCATAGATGATTGAATGGCTTAATTCATCCCTTTCGCCAGATACTTTCGCTACCGCATCTTTTACAGATTTTCCCTGTAAGCGGTATTTAGCCACATCAGTTGCAATATCTTCATTTCGTCTTCCAAGTTTGCGTTTCCCCTGTTTCCCGTTGAATCCGAATGCTGCTTCGAGGGCGCCGTTGAATTGCTTGCGATCAAGATAATTTTTAAAAGATTGATTAATTAATTTCAGTATTTCTCGAAGTGTATCTACGGGTATTTCTTCGCTCGATTGGTACAAGTGACAGTAATACGCCATGAATAATTGAATGTCCTCAGGTTGGGCGTCTTTTTTGTCAATATCGCACCTGAGATTATTTATCCAGCCAGGCCCGCAATTTTTAAATTTATCGCTGTTCATCATTGGTCCCCAAACACAACGTTATTCATCTGCTCGACCAGGGACGTCGTATGCGCTGCGGAAAGCTGGGCCCAACGCTGAACCATCGCCAGGGTTTTATGGCCTGGCACAGCAGCGATTTCAAGGGGGTCGGCGCCGTTGATGGCTGGTTCGGTTCTGCGCCCCCATTTTTGTGCGAGGTTCTTACTGCTACGGGTTTTGCTAACGGTTGGGGAGTTCGGTTTCCTTATCCTGATCTTATAGCTCGTCTTCCTGACGCCTTGCTGCTTTGAGATCGTTGCCATGCTCTATTGGGTGTTTGCCAATTGTTATCAGTCAATGAGCCTATACTACAGCAGTCCGCAATACACCAAAAATGGAATATTAATCCATTATTTAAAATATATAAGTTATTGTATTTTAATGATAAATAGTCACTTGACTAAAAAATGAGTCCACTAATAGTCCAGTAGATGACAAGAAAGGTCATAAGTTTGAGGGATGTGGGGGTGCCTATGAAAGAAAAGTATTGTGTGACGTTGCGTCATACTGGACTAAATTTGGTATTTACGCTTCTTTTCGATTAAGGAATAGTACCATGAGTCATTGAAAGTATTGGTGGGCCCGGCAGGACTCGAACCTGCGACCAAGGGATTCACTGTACCCGATCATTTCTGAACGGAGCGGACTATCTCACCACCCACAATCGTGCGATTGCTCAGGGTGCGGGACGCTCTAGCCTGTTATTAAGAACACTCTAGTTCCCAGGTAGTCTCTGCACCTTCCAGAAGTGTACTTCTGGCTTGGCTCAGGGTTACCTTCAGCC
>JAOTYD010000082.1 GCA_029862005.1 Gammaproteobacteria bacterium
GCCTATCCTGGCATCATTGCAGGCAGCTGACGCCATCGAGGATTTCAGGGCCAGGCATGATGCTTTCGAGGCATCGTTGCGTATCGGTATGGAGACCGGTGAAGTTTATGTCGGGCATTCCGGCGGCGGCGGTCATCTTGGTTACCGTGTCGTGGGTGACTGTGCTAATACTGCATCACGCATCGAGGGGCTAAACAAATATATGGGCACTAAAATACTCGCCACTGAATCCCTGGTCGAAGGTATCGATAATTTTTTGACTCGCCCCGTGGGACAATTTGTTTTTGTGGGAAAAACGAAACCCTTGTCCATCATCGAAATTCTTAGCCTGTCAAATGAGGCCACAGAAGGACAAAGTGAGCTTTGCGATCGATTTGCCAAAGCGATCGATTTATTCATGTGCGCTGACTGGAAAATGGCCGCCGAGAGTTTCGAGTCGATACTAGATAGCTTTGCTGACGATGGTCCCTCCCGGTTTTACCTTTCTCAGTGCCAGCAGAGAATCTCGGTCGCGCCTACATCGGCAAATCCTTGTATCATTCACATGGAAACGAAGTGAATCCGGTCTGGTTGCCCGGAAATTTTTGAAATCTATAGGTGGAGAGGAGAAGGTGTTATTTTGCAGATAGCTTGACGAATGTAATCAAGATTTCTGACTAAATATATTCGGGTAGCAATTCGGTTAATCCGGATACTGTCGTAACTGCCAGGACACGCTGATCCTGTTCAATTAACCCCATTCGGGACAGTTCGTTCAGTTCCCGTGTTACGGCTTCTCGATGGGTGTTCACTCGATTGGCGATCTCTTTGTGGGTTGGAAAATTATGAATGGCGGCGGTATCTTCACTCGACATGCTCTCGCGGGCAAGACGTAAAATTTCCATTCGGATCCTGTCTTTAACATCCAGGGCCCCGTATTGATAAACACGATCTATGAGAAAGCGGACCAGGCCTGCAAGGCGTTTCATGGCCGCAGCTGCGACACCGGGGTATTGATCAACAATCCTCCAGTAATCATTTTTCGATATCACGCCGATGCGCGAAGATTCCAAAGTGATCACGTTTGCTGTACGGGGTAATTGATCTATGGCGGATAACTCGCCGAACATTTTTCCAGGCCCCAGTTCCTGGTAGGAAATTTCTTTTCCAGAAAAAGAAAAGATTGTAACTCTGACGCGCCCTGACGTGATGAAATACACATCGTCGCTTTTACCCTGGTAAGGAATCACCTCGGTTCCTTTTTTATATTGTTTCCATTTGATTAGTTTTGAAACCTGATCGCAGGCCTCATTGTCCAGACATTCGAATAAATCGATTTTTTTCAACGAGCTACTTGAGTCAAATGTATGCGGTTGGTCGCTTTTCATATGATTTTTATCGTTTCAGTAAACCCTCGCCACGAATAATAGTATACAAAAAACATATGAAATCTAATTTTCTATACTTAAGCACCCATCACTACTGATATCTGTTAGAAAACTTTATTGCTCCGCCTGGCTATTGAATTGATTTATTTTCAGGCATAAATCGTTAACTCTTCAATAAATTACCTCACCTGGTGACGAGTATGCCCTTCGTCGTACCCGTTTATTCAGCCTGCTACTGCCTCGTTTATAAGCCTTAATCTTTTTTGTGTGGGAAATACCACATACAAAGTGCTCGATTTTTTGAAAATAGAGGCAGTTGCTTTTATTTGCATGGAAATTTTCGAGTAAAGGTAATGATTCGAAATTTTCAAAGGAAGCTTTGATACAACTGGAGGATAGATTAATGAGACCGTCCATACAAAATGCATTTTCACATTTCGAAAAGAGATTCAAATCTCAACACTTATCTGTAACGGACAGTCCATATGAGGTCTCCGTTTCAGGCTACAGCTGCCCGTTGACCAAAAATCAGCAGGAGTCGTCCCCGGAAAGATGCGATCGTCGTCAGGTTGGAATTCTTTATGCAGATATTGTTAATTACTCCCGCCTTACTGAGCAGGACGAGGAAGGTACTCATTATCGCCTGGTCGAGAGCATGAAGATTGTGGAAGGGTATGTCGCCGCGAACAACGGCAGAGTCGTGCATTTTGTAGGTGATGCCATTCTCGCTGAGTTTAAGGATGCTGACAACGCCCTGAATTGCGCTATCAATATGCAACTATCAGATCGTCTAAGGAATGCCAGCTTAAGTTCTGATAGGCAAATACTTTTTCGTATCGGCGTCAATTATGGAGACGTGATTGCAGATCAGGGCGACATCTTTGGTAATGCCGTAAATCTCACCGCCAGACTTGAGAAACTTGCCTGTTGTGGAGGTATCTGCGTTTCTGAGTCGGTAAGAAACCGGCTTAAAAACCACCCATCATTCAAATTTGTCGCAATGGGTAAGCAGTATGTAAAGAACATCAGTGAGCCAGTAGAGGCATTCTGGATCGAGTTTGGCCCTGAGCGAATCGAACATGTTGATTACACCTGCGTAGCCAATCTCTCGGCGGTGACTTCATAAGTAGTTGACTCCGGTTATCGGAGCTGTTGTTTTTCGAAACGCAGTCCCGATTTTTTCAAATATCAGTAACCGTGGTCGCTTGGATGTTACCCGGAAAATAGCTGGTCAAGTACCTGCGCATTCGAGAGGGTATTCATGAGTGCACTAGTTCAATCTATACCCTCTAACTTAGAAGTTATCGTTAAATCACAAGACTGAGTTTTGTGAATATCGTTTGATCCCGAGATTTAGACATTAAATTGTTGGTATATTTGTTGTAACTATTCAAACCAAAACCTCAATAATTATTGTAAAAATAATGAGTTAGAGTAAAAATTCGATTCCGCCCCTGGCACCATTTCGTTGCATCACTTCACGCCTGTCAGGCACTAGCATCCCTGGAATTCTGTAAGATGCCCTTCAAATTTTCTGTGGTCGATAACCAGGTAAATGACGCATTCAAACACCGCGGCTTTAAATAGTCGGTTTTAATGTCCAGTTACGTACGGTAAGTGCCCGTCCGGGCAAGGGCAGCCGTCATACAATATTCGTCGCACACAAACCCTGGGTGTCGTCAACTCAATGAAGCCGAAAATATGGATCAAAGCGCAATTGTTTCTGATATTGGATAGTATTGTGCTCAGACTCATATTTTATTCCTGAATCCTTCGGTAAATATTATCGAGTCCGGCCTGATACACAAAAGGCCTTAAATCCAATAAAGGTGCAGGATGGCGAGCTCAAACGAGGTAACCCAGGACTTTCTCGATTCGGTGCAATATCAACCCGAATCGATACTGCAGTACGAGTGCGTCTACGGCGAGGATTTCGTCAGCCCGGGCGGCAAAGCCCTGGCTCAGGAGATGATCGGGCGCCTGGAGCTTGCGCCGGGGTCACGGGTGCTCGATGTCGGCTGTGGGCTCGGCGGCAGTTCGTTCGTCATGGCGCGCGAGTTCGACTTGAAGGTCGACGGCATCGACCTGTCGAAAAACATGCTTGAAATAGCTAACCGCAAGCTGACCGCCTACGGCCTCGCCGGGCAAGTTAATCTCGAGTGGAAGGATTGCCTGCAACTCGATTGTGACGGCTTTTACGACGCGATTTACAGTCGCGACGTGTTTTTACATATCCACGATAAATCTCGCCTGTTTCCGGTTTTACATGCCGCGTTATGCACCGGCGGGCGGTTGCTATTCACCGATTATTGTTGCGGTCCCAAACCGTGGTCGGATGAGTTCACCGATTATGTACGCGAGCGCGAGTACGACTTACACACCCCGGAAGCCTATGCAGGGCTAATCGAAAACGCTGGTTTCAGGAGTGTGATCGGAGAGGACATCAGCGCGCGTTTCACCGAATTATTGCAGGCCGAGACAGCGCGCATCGCCGAAGCCGGGCTGGAGGCTTCGGTGCGCGAGAAGTTGTTAGATAGCTGGCAGCAAAAAATCGAGCGCTCAAAGGCGGGCGATCAACGCTGGGGTTTTTTTACCGCGGTGAAGTAGATAGTTCAAAAATAAAAATCAGGAGGCACGAGCATGAACGACCATTCTGGCCAGGTTCACAGCGTATTAACCGGCATCCCGGGTTTCGAGGATCTGGCGGCAGACGCTTATAGCACGGAAAGGCTGGGTGGATTAACCAACCTGGTGTATCGCATCGATACCGGTGCGGATCGCTACGTATTGC
>JAOTYD010000083.1 GCA_029862005.1 Gammaproteobacteria bacterium
CCAGCTCAACGAGCAGCGCCTGCTCAGGCTGCAGCGCGCACTCGCGCAACACGACGCGGCCCGCAATCGCGACGCTTCGTCGCTGCAGGGCTTCGTCAATAATCTAAATGCGACCTCGTCCCCGAATTCCTATGTCAATTCGCGCAGTAACGCGCGCAGCCTTTTCAACCAGGCACAGACTGCATTCGCCGCTTTCGAGGCGGGCGCGGCCGCGACGGCACAGATCGATATAGGTGGGTTCGACACGCATGACGATCATGATGCGAGACACTATCCAAGATTGATGGACTTACTCGCCGCCGTGGACAACATCATCGACGATGCAATGGCGCGTGGTATTGGCAACAATCTTATCATTGTTATGGGGTCGGACTTCGCCCGCACCAATAAATACAACAGTGATAACGGCAAGGACCACTGGTCACATACCAGCATGATGGTGTGGGGTGCGCCCGCGCATTTGACCGGCAACCGTGTCGTCGGTGCAACCGACAACCTGCAGCGATCCATGAAAGTGAATCCGAACACCCTGGCCCTGGACGCTAACGGTGTCGAGATATCTCCGGAATACATGCACCAGGCGTTACGTTCACTCGCCGGGATCGACATGAATCCAGGTGTGTCGGGTGCTTTCCCGTTCGCCGAACAGGTGTTGCCGATATTCACCTAGCCGACGCTTGCACGGGGATGACCTCCTTCCATTGTCATACCGTGGCTTGACCCGATGCATCGGACCGGCAGGATCAAGAATAAGTTGCCGTGTATCCCTGGATCCCGCGGTCAAGCCGCGGGATGACAGTTACGATTCCGGGATGACAAACACTGAAGCGGCCGACCGATAGTGATGGGGATCATGGGTGTCGGTTAGTGCCGGGTGACGGAATCGGGGACTTCAAAACCGCCTTCGATCAGGGCGATGAAGTTGGCCAGGCGTTGTTCGGGCTCGACCGATTCCAGCAGCATCTGCTTTTCGGCTTCATCGAATGGCAATGCCATCGTCAGGCTGTCCACAAGCCTCGCCACGGGTAACTGTTTCAGCATCGTCAGGTCAGCCTCGTAGCCCTTGAGGTCGAAAAAGCTCTCCAGCGTGTTCAGCAGCCGTTCGTGCTCATCCTGCAGCAGTTCTGCATTATCGACATAATCATCGGCGAAGCGCGACCAGTCGGGAACGATGAGCCGGTAACCGAGGGTCGTCGAGAGCTCCTCGCCGACATCGAAACGGCACACCCCGGTCAACACCATCTCGATGCGGCAGTCGCTGGTCTCACGGAACTGGGTGATACGCCCGGCGCAACCGGTCTGGCAGACCGCATTCTCACCCTCCCCGTTTGGGTCCGGCTGTATCATGCCGACCATGCGATGGCTCGCAATTGCATCATTGATCATGTTCAGGTAGCGCGGCTCGAAGATATTCAGCGGCAGCTCGGCGCCGGGCATGAGGATGGCGCCGGGTAATGGGAATATCGGCAGCGTGTTCGGCAGCGATTCAAATGGCGTGATAAACGGATTTTTACTCATTTGTAATCTCCTTAGGTTATTTTTATCGACTCAAATCCACTTCGATAGTTCAAAGTCTATAATCCCAGGTGACGCAGGTCATGAATAACCAAATTCATGTCCCTGTTTTCTAGACACTTTTTACCGTTTGTTATAATGTGAAGTGTTCACATAACCGAATTTGGAGTCATAATAATGTCAAAACAAGCCGCATCTGGCAAAACCAGGAAAATTTCAAACAAGGAATACGATACAGAACTGGCGAATCTGCAGATCGAGCTGGTCAAACTTCAGGAATGGATCAAGGAAAAAGGTTTAAAAGTTGTCTGCATCTTCGAGGGTCGCGATGCAGCCGGCAAGGGGGGCGTCATCAAGCGCATTACCGAGAGTCTCAATCCCCGCATCTGTCGCGTGGTGGCACTCGGCACCCCTACCGAACGCGAAAAGACACAATGGTACTTTCAGCGTTACGTGCCGCACCTGCCGGCGGCCGGCGAAATGGTGCTCTTCGATCGCAGCTGGTATAACCGCGCCGGTGTCGAGCACGTCATGGGATTCTGTACCGAGGACGAGTATCAGGAATTCATGCGCACCTGCCCTGAATTCGAACGCATGCTGGTGCGCTCCGGCATCATCCTGATCAAGTACTGGTTCTCGGTCAGCGATGAAGAGCAGGAAAAGCGTTTCCAGGGTCGCCTGAAGGACCCGACCAAGCGCTGGAAACTGAGCCCGATGGACCTGGAATCGCGCAAACTGTGGATCGAGTACTCGAAGGCCAAGGACCAGATGTTCGCGCACACCGATATCAAGCAGGCGCCGTGGTACGTGGTTAACGCGGATATCAAAAAGCACGCGCGTCTCAACTGCATCAAGCACCTTTTGAGCATGATTCCTTACAAAGATTTAACTCCGGAGCCGATCGCACTCGAACCGCGCGAGAAAGGGACCGGTTACGTGCGTCCGCCGATGGGCGACCAGACTTTCGTGCCGGAACATCATTAACTGACAGGCAATCGATAACACCATGGCCACATCAACCAATGTTAAAAACAACCTGCTGGTCGTAACCGATAACGAAGCAACCAAAGCCGAGGCGCTAACCGAATCCGTTGTGGTGACGGAACCGGTCGAAATTACCGACCTCGACGCACCCGAGCTCTATCTCAACCGCGAGTTGACCTGGCTCGAATTTAACCGCCGGGTGTTGCACGAGGCGCAAGACGAGAGTAATCCGCTGCTGGAACGTCTCAAGTTCGTCGGTATCGTAAGTTCCAATCTCGACGAGTTTTTCATGAAGCGCATCGGCGGCCTCAAGCAACAGGTTGGCGCCGGCATCATGGACTACAGTGTTGACGGCCGCCTGCCCGCGCAACAGATCGAGGAATGCTATGTCAAGGTGCGCGAGCTCGAAGCACTGAAGTCCGAGCTGGTGCCACACTTGATCGACCTGCTGGCCGAGCATGACATCCATATCACCTCTTACGATGCCCTCAGTGGCGAACACCAGGAAAAGATTCGCAGTTACTACTTCGAAAACATTTACCCGCTGGTGACGCCACAGGGCGTCGACTCGGCGCACCCTTTTCCTTTTATTTCAAACCTTTCGCTGAACCTGCTGGTCACGCTGCGCCACAGCGACAGCGACGAAGAGATGCGGGCTCGCGTCAAGGTCCCGGTGGGTCTCGGTATACCACGCTTTCTGCAGGTACCGGATACCCACATCTTCGTACCGCTCGAAAGCGTCATGGCCAAGAACCTAGACGTGCTGTTTCCGAAGATGCTCATCGTCGATTGTGAATTATTCTACGTCACGCGCAACGCCAATACCGCGCGCGATGAAGATCAGGCCGATGACTTGCTGGCGATCATCGAGTCCGAGGTGCGCCACCGGCGCTTTGCCAATATCGTGCGCGTGGTCGTTGAACATGACATGGATTTAACCCGTCGCGGCATGCTCGCCGCGGAACTGGGGCTCGACGAGGCTGACGTGTTTGAAAAGGTAGGACTACTGGCAACGCGTGACCTGCTGAGCCTGTGCGATCTCGAAATACCCGCACTGCGCTACACGCCGCACTATCCGATCGATCATCCCAAGCTGGTGCACATGTCCAGTATTTTTTATGCGATACGCGAACATGGTTCGATCCTGCTGCAGCACCCCTACGAGTCTTTTATAACCTCGGTCGAACGGCTGCTGCGCGAGGCAAGCCGCGATCCCAAGGTGCGCGCGATCAAGATGACCCTGTACCGCACCTCGGGTGACACCAAGGTCATCGACTATCTCGTCGATGCCGCACAAAACGGAAAACAGGTAGCAGTCGTGGTGGAATTGAAGGCACGCTTCGATGAAGCCGCGAATATACGCTGGTCGAGCCGACTGGAGGAAGCCGGCATCCACGTCACCTACGGCGTCATGGATTTGAAAACCCACTGCAAGGTGATCATGGTGGTACGCAACGACTACAGTGGACTGCGCCGTTACGTGCATATCGGCACTGGTAACTATCACGCTGGCAACGCGCGGCTGTATACCGATCTTGGCCTGTTGACCTGTGACCCGGAAATCGGTCGCGACATCACCGAGCTGTTTAATTACCTGACCACCGGATTTACGCCAAGACGCAACTATCGCAAGATC
>JAOTYD010000084.1 GCA_029862005.1 Gammaproteobacteria bacterium
AGAAAAGGCCATATAATATCTGGATCAACGGTAGTTATCGGCACCACACCCAGATCGGCCAATTGGAGTCAATCCAACCCAGAAGCGGACCCTCATTTTTATGCCATCAGCGGCAGTTAACGACCCAACTCGGACTCTCACGCCCACATCAAATCGTTAGCGTAGCGAGCACTTTGTCCGACTGCATGCGCTTGTTATGAGGCATTTGGTTTATTTCCTTTTTGAAAAAGAAAATATGCTGATGGTAGCACGAGCAAATAGAGGCATTCCCAAAGTTCATTTTTATAGGGAGGTCTAAAGTTGAAGCTAAAATATTGCGTTGCAAGTGCAAACAGGATTACCAATGAAACAAATGCAACTGCCAATGAAGGAAACACAAATTTTTTCAAATTCGTATCTTTCTTAGATTGATGGAGCATTCTTAATGTCGGCACCAAAACTAGTATGGGTATTAGCAGATATATCGACACGTAACCGAACAAAACACTCCCAAGTCCGTCGGTTGACGCCAGGCTCGAAGTTGGGATAACTAAAAGTAAAAAGAACGCGTGCTTACCTTGCATCGATAGGATTTCGTGGTTTGTATATTTTCTCGTAGCTTCTTGCCTCACAACAGCCAGATTATAAGGTTTTTGACTCGATAACATATTATTTCGGAGTTGCTGAGCGTCCGTTTCTGGCCGATTTCTGCAGCTTGGCCTGGGTACGCCAGCGTCAGCTTTCGAGAAAACTGACCCTAAATCTATTGATTCAACGGCGAGAAACGAACTAACTCAGGCTTTCGTTTGCCGATATATTTGGCGGCCTATAGATATTTAGGGGCAGCGCTCAAACCAAAATGAATCGCTAGATGCGATATCGGCTGAACAATACTCAACGGTTCCGTTGATCATCGTCATTTCGACATTTATATCTTTTAGTTCGCGTTCAGGTGTCGACAATGGATTGTGCGAGAGTATTAGTAAATCCGCGTATTTACCCTTTTTAATGGATCCTACTTCCTGGTCGCGATCCAGGGCGTAGGCTGAATTAATGGTCATCATTCTCAATACTTCTGGCACAGTTAACAGCTTTCCGCTTGAAATCCAGGGCGCAGGTTCGCACAAGGCCGTACTTCCCGGCATAAAGTCGGGCTCGGTTCTCGTGACCAGGCTCTGCATTTCCCAGAAGGGATTCACCGGGCCTAGGTACGGATCGTCTCCATGCCAGGCGATGGGCAATCCAGGATTGGCATCTACTAATGCTCGATAAGGCCATTCCCAGCTTTGATAAGGTGGTGGTATGACACGAGGATCGCAAACCCAGGCCCACCCGAAAATAGTTGGAATAATACCGACTTCGGCATAGCGTGGTAACTGATCAGGACGGATAACCCGATTATGTTCCATCCGATGGCGCAAAACGTTTGGTCTTCCCCCCAGTACCGTGGCAAGGGCTTGTTGTGCCGAATCAACCGCTCGATCCCCAATCGTATGAATTGCTACCTGGTAGCCCAGACTGTCCATCTCACTGACCAGAGTAGCAAGTTCACTTGCAGTGAAATACAAATCCCCGAATCCTCCACCCGGCGTTAATTCATAACTCCTTGCGTCACGATTGCATGAACCGCCATCGGCAAAAATTTTGACACCGTTAATTCTTAGTGTTTCGCCTGGCGCTCTAGTCGGCGGGTGTAACTTGTACCAGTCACCTAGAAAGTCCGGCACGTCTCCGCACGGGCCGTTGTAACTTAAATAAAGGCTTGTTTTGACTTTTAGGTCTCCGGCACCGTCGAATGCCTGCATGAGTACCAGGTCCGTGGGATCATTAAACAAATCGCCAATTGTGGTAAACCCGTTTTCAATTAGTATTTGTTGTGCTTGACCCAATGACATGGGGCCTCGGGGGACTGCAGGACTGATAGCCTCATAGTAATTTTGCTCCCAGGTTACGAATCTGTCGGCATCATTGAAATAGTGTGTGTGAGCATCAACAATGCCGGGCATTACTGTTTTCCCATGGAGGTTGACCGCTACTACGGGGCGATGGCGAAGATACTGCCGAAATAGAAATCGCCATAATTGCCAGCGGTTACCAACGAAGCTAATTTTGTTACCTCGATAAGCCATCGCATAAATGTTCCGTCCCCAAACATTTACCGACCCAGGCGCACTTGTAGAATCACCGCCACGTTCAGTAATTAGAAAATTGCCGTTGTATAGCACGACAGTAGGTTCTTTGAGGTCTGTATTGGCTACTACCGTGCCAAATACCAGCGTCATCAATACAATAGCCGACAGCATTTTTGTGATATGCATAGACGCCTCCTTGACTAGTGAATAGGCCGAGTGGGTTTTTATCCACAAATACTATCACAGCCAGTTTCTTTGTTAGGACTGGATGACTGGGCTTAGGCGCTCACTTAAAAATTAGATGGGCGACGAGAAACAAGCTGGAGCGGACTCCACCACTTAACAGATATACTGTTCCTGGAATTGATCTTAATCTCGGGAGAAAGCGATGGGCGCAAGTTACGTGGCCTACCTAGTTTTGTGCGCCGTTGCATTGCTCGTGTCCGGGCTGACGCTGTTTTCGGGATTCGGTGTCGGCACGCTGCTGATGCCAGCGTTTGCGATCTTTTTTCCGATCCAGGTGGCTGTGGCCGCAACGGCAGTGGTGCATCTGGCGAACAATCTATTCAAACTGAGCCTGATGTGGCGCTACTCGGACTGGGGGGTGGTAGCCCGGTTCGCTATTCCCGGAGCCTTGATGGCGGCAGTCGGTGCGTTTCTGTTGACCTTTCTAGCCGATCTGCCGGTGCTGGCCACCTACTCGCTGGGTGCTCGGCTGTGCCAGGTCACAATCGTGAAGCTTGTAATCGGGGCGTTGATCGCCCTGGTTGCCGTGCTGGAGCTTGTACCTGCCCTGGAGGAGAGACTTCAATTCAGGCGAGAGCTTGTTCCCCTGGGCGGGGCGCTGTCCGGATTCTTTGGCGGGCTGTCCGGGCTTCAGGGGGCGTTGCGGTCGGCCGTATTGATCCGCTGTGGACTGGAGAAAGAGGCTTTTATTGGCACCGGGGTGGTGTGCGCAGTCGTTGTGGACCTGTTTCGCCTGGCTACCTACGGCGTGACATTCTTCTCCAGGCACTTCGATCAGGTCGCGGAGGCCGGCGGCATTGGGCTTGTGGCGGCGGCAACCCTGGCCGCTTTTATCGGGGCCTTCGCCGGTTCCAGATTGATGAAGAAGGTGACAATGAAAACCGTGCAGAGGCTCGTGGGCGTGATGCTGATCCTGGTGGCTATCGGGCTGGGTACAGGGATCATCTAATCTCTACATATTATGGCTTGGTTGTCAGGAGTCCGCTTCTGGCCGAACTCAGAAGCCCAGGTAGCGATTTTCAGTGTCTGCTTACGAGAAAACAGACCCTCAGGATGAGATATCAGGCGGCGACTAACGACCCTAAGGAGACGCTTGGAACAGAAGCAACAGAATTGGCTACGTGCCCTGAGATAACCCTTCGTAGACGAACTCTAATAGATTATTCATCGTAATGAGCACTGACCTTGAGTGGTGCTTTTAAACAGGCTCACGGTCCAATAGAAACCGACCAAAGGTCTGCCGAGTTGACAGTTCATCCTTATGCTTCCAGACAGCCATGGTCGGAACGGTGTCTTCGATGCCATGGATCGGTCTAACCACCAGCCCCCTGCGTAGATAATTGTTCACGCAAGTTACTTGAATGGTAATACCCATTTCGCATGCAACCAGGCCAAATATTCCTTCAATATTGAACGCCCGCTGCACAATGTCAGGAACAAATCCTGCATTACGACAAATTCGAAACAAGTGATCATGATAATGTTTCCAATCTTCCTGACTACCGAGTATGAATGGTTCCTTGGTAAGTTCAGAGAGATGAATTGACTCTTTTTCTGCCAGTGGATGATTTTCATAGAAAACCGCGACAAAGGAATCTCGCTGAACGGTGACACTCTTGTAACCGGGCCGCTCAAACGGGCCTGTAACGAATCCCAAATCGAGCCT
>JAOTYD010000085.1 GCA_029862005.1 Gammaproteobacteria bacterium
TTTTCGAGCAACAGGATCACGAAGCATGAAGATCGTCGTTCGGGGGGTAACTAGCTCACGGCCCGACCTGGTGCATCGGACCGGCGGCATCCAGTTGATTATGGTTTTGCGATAGTCCTGGAAATCTCGATCCCGTCGGTCCGACGTATCGGGTCAAGCCACGGGATGACATATTACCGGAACAGCTGGCGGGTGATATTGGGTGGTAATTTACCCTGCTGCTCGATGCGATACTGGTTGTAGCCGGCATTGGCCGCGATCAGGTTGAGCACACTTTTGACATTCGGATCGATTTCGGTCTCCGATCCGATTTTGACGTCTACCTCATACTGTCCTCCCGCCCTGACTTCTCCCTTGCCACTGACATCGAGATCGGCATCGAGGTCGTTAATCTTGAAATCGTATTGTTTTTGATCACCGGTGAAATCGACCTGGTAATCCCCGACGCTAATCTTGATATCGTCATCATCGACGCCCAGGTCACGCCAGATCAACTTGCCGTTCACCACTGTCGGCACACCCTCGACCACCGACAGGTTATCGATCAGCAACTCAAGACGCCCGGCCGGCTTCACCAGGGCATTTGGAATATACTTTGCCAACTCGATCGCCTGGTATTCGATCTGTGCCCCGGTTACCTCGGTGTCACCATTCAGCCCGTCATAGGCAACCTTGACATCACCCCGGTCGTAGCTGATCTTGTAGCAGACCTTTAACAACGGGATACAGGATGGCATATAGCGATACCTGATTTCGCGCAGCGGAAAATTATTGATGCTCACTTCCTGCGCGGTACCCTTGATCACGGTGCCATCGATTCCAATCGCTCGCACCGTGTCGGGTAGCTTGATATAGGGCAGAACCTGCTGGATCGGCAGGTTGAACAACATCGCGATCACCAGGCACAGCAGAAAAAACGATGTCAACCTCCAGAGCTTAAACATCAGCGCCGGACGAGTACGAGGCTGCTGTCGACGATGCCGGGATTATCGGCCGGAGAGATACGGATATCCTTGACGCTGAGCCCGCTTGAACTAACTTCCGCAATAAAACCGACGAGACGATTAAAATCAACGGCCTGGTAGCGCATGCGGATTTCATCACTACCGATCGGCGACATTTGAGAGAGCTGCCCGCTCAAGCCCTCGCTGCGTACCGCCTGGTCGATGAAATTGGCCAGTGTGCCGCTGATCTTGTCCGTAGCTGCACTTGCGCCCGCCGCCGGCATGCCGGCAACGGCCGATCTCATCCAGGCGAGGTCATTCTGCTGTTGTTCGATCTCATCCTGCAATGCTTCAACGCTTTCCTGGTAGGGCTCGATCACAAGAGCGTGGACTCCAATGACGACCACGACCAGCAGCGCCAGGGCGACGATTGCCTTTTCGCGCAGCGAGTACCGGGCCAGAAAATCAAGCATTGCCGCCTCCCTGCAACACCAGGCGACCCGAACTCTGCTCGGGCTTGATACTCAGGCTCTCGAGCGTCGCGCTTATACCCTGCTTTTTGACGGTTTCCAGCAAGGCCTCGATGTCGGTCAGCTGACTACTGCTGATATCGAAACTCAATTTTGCGCCCTGGTAGCTGACCCGGCTGATTTTGACCGCAGGATACTTCGCCCTTGCCCGGGTGAAATCGAGCAGCAACTTTAAAAAACCCTGTTCGCGCTGTTCTGCCTGGACCTGTTTCAGACGCTCGATAAATATCTTTTTCAGATTCGCATCGAGCTGAGTACCAGCCGGCAGATAAGGCTTGAGCAAATCGTATTGTTGCTGCTTGATATCGGTCAGCCTGGTTTCGAGTTCGTTCAGTGCGACTGCCTTGTTGTAAGCGCCGACGATGAGCAAGGCTGCAAACAGCAGGGCAATCCATTTCCAGGCCTTGCCAAGACCCTGCCAGGCCGAGGAGAGTTGGTAGTCACGCTGCTGCAGGTTGATCAGCGGGGTATCGACCAGACCTGGCCGTACAGAATCGAGCGCCTCCCGTTCAACGGTATAACCCTCAAGTTCGGGTATAGCTTCATCTTCATTGCCGAAAAAAGTGATACGGTCAATCTCGACATCCCTTTTAACGAGTGCCAGCATGGCCGGCAACGCCTGGGCATTGCACTTAAGACCCCGGTAATCACCGTAGCGCAGCAGGTAACCGTCGTAACCTTCGATTAACGCAACCCCCGTTCCCTGCCACGGACACAGGAACAGCTCGGGCAACACCTGGACCAGGCGCAGGTCATGACTCTGCGCCAGGGCGATACAGTTTGCCATGATGTCCCGCCCCACGACGGCCACCGCTATCGGATTTTGAGACGTATCGCCGATTGCAAAATGCTGGGATTCAATATCCTGCGCGAGCTGATCCTCGATCTGGTACTCGATCGCGGATAAAACCTGCCGGCCGGCTTTTTCCGGTAACTCGACCTCGGTCAGGTAGATACATTGCTGTGGCAGGATAATAATAACCGGATGCGGGTTTTGCGCGGCAACTACGGCCAGATTGTCTGCGGTCGCCTGCTGCCAGGCGATCTCGGCCGAATCGGCGGTTTCATCGCATGTCGCCCACCTGAAATCTTCAAGTGCTTCATCGGCGAATTGAATCACCAGGCGCGCCATTAAAACTGCCCCAGGGTGCGGTTGATCACCATGGTTTTACCCTTTTCATCGCGATAAACCAGCGACGTCAGGTTTAGAATCTGTTCACCCTGCACCACCTGTCCATGCGCCCGAAAATATTTTGTGTTCACCGACAGGCCCTCGAGTTCGACCGGCAGCTGCAGGCGCTCGATAAATTCTTCGATGCTTTCATAGGCATCGTCTTCACGTTCCTCGATAAACTTGCCCACGTCAACATCCTCGGTGAGACTCTGGAACACAACTTCGGACATGGTATTGACATTGAGTGTAGTCGGTGCCGGCAAGGCCGTGATGTGGGGCTTCAGTTTTTCGTATATCTCCGGAGTCACGTTATGTACCAGCATCAACTCGCTGATATCCGCCATTTCGCGGTTAGCGACACGGTAATTCTCGTAATTTTCTTCCATGCCATCCGGGTAACGGATGTCGAAATCCTGGTCGATCCAGTCCAGCAACGCTGGAATGAAGCTGTCGTCAACCTCGAGATTCTCGCATAAGCGCCTGAACCGGTTTAGTGCGACTTCCGATATCACCAATGTGTTGAGATTGAACTTGGCCTGCTCGTCTTCGAGATAGCCGGTCAGGTACCCGCCTTCGATCGGCAACCCAGGAATGCCGGCGGCCCAGTACTCATCGAGGCTGTCGATCTCGGATTCTTCGCGGTCTTCGCGCAGGTAGATCTGGGCCCAGTCCTCGAGCCCGAATGCGTACAGGCCGGCACGATCCATCAGGCGAATATGCCCGGTCTTGCGAATCGTAAACTGTTCCTCGTGTACGATACTGACTGCAACCGTGGTCGCGATTACAACGATCAGCATCGCCATCAACAGCGCCAGGCCCTTCTGCTTGCGTAGGCTAGATAGCACCTTCTGGAACCTCCAGTAACCGGATTATATCGCCCATGTCGGGTAATTCGAGGCGGAATGCCAACAGTATCGGTGCGCCGTTGCTGGAACCGGTCTGCAGCGGCCATTCCTTGATCGATTTGCCGAGTACATCCTGGAATTCGATGTCGATCGATTCGACGTTCTCGAGCAGCACGGTTTGAATTGGTTGCTCGGCGATGCCCTGGTCGAGCGAGCGCCAGTGGCGGCGCACAAACTTATTATCGAGCACGAGATACTGTACGCGCTGCAGCGTGCTGCGCTGGTGCCCCAGGATGTTGCTCCAGCCGCTGCGGGTAAAGGTAATCACGTCATCGTCAATCATGATGTTCGCTTCTTCGTCACCATACTGGTTGCGAACCTTGCGCGGCGATACCTGGATCCACTCGCGGTTGAAATAAACCACCGCAAACTGCAGGTCAGACAGCCTGTCATTAGCTTCGGCAACTGCCTGGCCGGTAC
>JAOTYD010000086.1 GCA_029862005.1 Gammaproteobacteria bacterium
TAGGTTTCCCTAGACAGGTAAAACTTGCCATCACCGTACAGGGACGGGCCCAGTGGCTGACTGAGATCGGTTTCGTCAAGGGCATAACTGTTCTCCAGATAATGGCACAGGCGTTGGAAACCGGCCTCGGAGAGATCGATACGAATCACTTCGCTGCGTGGAAAATAATCTGTTACCGGACCGTGGAATCCCACGATGTGCAACACACTCGCGGTTGGCATAAATCCGGCCTTGAGCGTGATCCCGAGGCCTGGGTTCGGTGTCATGTAATAATCCTTGTCGCCCCAGCCCACCTCCAAATACTCCGCCCCGGGAAACTCGTTGTGCTGGGGCCAAATGCCCGCTGGAATGTCCGTGCGCTTGACCACGATCCCGGCATGCCAGCCATGACTGACGAGATAAATTGTTCTGAAAGGCTCGTTGGGGCCTGGCGGAAACAGGCCGTTGGGCGGGGAGGCGCAGGCAAACAGCAGCACCGACATCAATACGATGGCGGCATGGACCTGTCGCGCTCTCATCAGTGGCTACTCTGCATCGGATTGCTCTTACGATGAAGATAAATAAGATGATCCTGAAAAACCAGTGCAAATCGTCAAATCAGTCTGGCTATTTTATAAAACGCCGCCTGATGGAATCGGTAGAATCGGGTGTTTATACTTGATGCGATATCAATGATACGCGGTATGATTTTTTCTCGTTCTTGTTATCTGTCTAATCATACTGTTCATTATCATGACTGCTAAACCGAAATTCGCGGAGCTTTACGATTCCTGGCGCCACGTCTTGCTCCTGTTATTTGTTGCTGCAGCCTCGCCGGCTGTGGCGTATGCTGCCGGCATGCCGAAAAACCAGACCATCACCCTGTTCATGGCCGGTGATGTCATGACCGGTCGTGGTGTTGACCAGGTATTGCCTTACCCGGGAGACCCCCGTTTACACGAGTCGTATGTCAAGAATGCCGGGCGATATGTTGCGTTGGCGGAAGCCGCCAATGGTTCGATTCAAAAACCGCTTCAGTGTGAGACGCTGTGGGGAGTGGCCTTGCAGGAATGGCAGCGTATCGCGCCGGATGTGCGACTCGTTAATCTGGAAACGAGTATTACCACGAGTCGAGACTACTGGCCGGGTAAAGGCATCCATTACAAGATGCATCCAAAGAACATAACCTGCCTGGTCGAAGCCGGGATTGATAACTGCTCGCTCGCTAATAATCACGTACTGGACTGGGGTTACACCGGGCTTAGCGAGACGCTGGTATCGCTGTCCGCTGCCGGTATCAGTTTTTCAGGCGCGGGCGAAAATCGCCAGCAGGCGGAGCGGGCCGCGATAATCGGCGTGGCAGGGAAAGGCAGGGTCATCGTGTTTTCCTACGGTTTTCGATCGAGCGGTATATCTTCCGAATGGGCGGCGCAATCGGACAAAGCGGGTGTGAACCTGTTGCCGGATTTGTCAGCACGCACGGTTCAGCGGATTAGGCGAGAGGTCGAGGAGCTGAAGCAGGCTGGCGATATCGTCATTGCCTCCATTCATTGGGGCAGTAACTGGGGCTATGCCGTCCCCGGGAGCCATATCGATTTTGCCCACCGGCTCATTGACGAGGCCGGCGTTGATGTGATCCATGGCCATTCTTCACACCATCCGAGACCACTTGAGGTATATAACGACAAGCTGATTATTTATGGCAGCGGCGATTTCATCAACGACTATGAAGGCATCGGCGGTTACGAGGAATTTCGGGATGATCTGGTGCTCATGTATTTCGCCGATATCGATCCGGGTTCCGGAAAACTCGTTCAATTGCAACTGGTACCGATGCAGATAAAACGGTTCAGTCTGCAGCGTGCCTCGGAAGCCGACAGCCAGTGGCTGCAGCAAACTCTGAACCGCGAAGGCCGGTTGATGGAAACCCGTCTAAAGCTAACCGAAGACCTTGTACTAACCCTGGAAAAATAGGCCTCTAATTGATCGTGATGCGCATGGAGTTTTGCGGGGATTAGTTGTGTATTGTTATGCATCGTGGTGCAAAGTCCCGCAACGGACGTCCCATAAGTTGTTGAAAAATATAGAAATATAAGTCACTGCTCTTTTTGAAAATCCTCGTGTCGGTGCCGAATGCGGACCAGTTCGATTCCGCCCCTGGGCACCAATTTTATCCTAAAAATCAATAACTTATGATCTGCAGCTTGCTGCAAAGTTGGTATTTTCGTTGGTTTAATGCGGGAGTGTTCCTTAAAATTGTTGGTGCCCCTGAATTTGCTGACCGCACCTCCTTTTTAGCCAAGAGGCCACTGGTAAGAGCAGAGCTTTAATCCAAGAGGAATTTTTGTTGGTACAAGTGTTGGTAACTTACCTACGAGAATCTAGGCAAAGAACTTATGTTCAGCGACTTACGTGCAGGATTCGATTCCACCCCTAGCACTATCTTTCGAAATTCGAAGCTCTGTTCCCAAAGGCGGACGCTCAAAATACTGCCATGGGAGGCGACCCTCGGCCAAAAACGAACGCCCGGTTATTTGCTGTTCAAGCTAGAAATTTTGGCCCTTCCCAATCAAAATGCAAAAGCACGTGCTAAGTCGAAAAGACTACATGTAATCATTCATCAACCAATCTTTAATCTCTCCTACGCAGAATCTTACCGACACCCAGGGGGTAATCGGCGGTTTCACGCATCCCTGGATTCAAAACTACGACGACTGAATAGAATCCGAACCGCGTCTCGAAAAAACGGCAGCTCCGATATTTGGAATAACTATTTATCAAGCCACCACCGAGATTTTTTCGGCATCGGCAAGACTGGATTCCAGATAGTGCGGCGTATCGATTTCGATCCAGAAAACATTTACCGGCGTGCTGATGTTTTTCACATACTGTTTCCCAATGGCGACGAAGCTGAGTGGCCCATGATCATCGAGCTCCTGTATGACCGACTCTGAGACACAGATTCCCTTTGAGCTTGCAAGTCTCTCAAGCCTGGCGGCGAGATATGCCGCGTTACCGTAGAAGTCGTCTTTATCCGCGATTACATCTCCAAAACTGATACCGATTCGTAACAGTAATTGTTGATCAGGGTGGGAATTAGCATTTCGTTGACGGATTGCCAGATGAACATTGATCGCGCAATGCAAAGCGCTGTCAGCATCATTAAACTCTGCGAGGATGGCATCACCGGCAAAGTGCGCAACCGTGCCGTTATTCGCGGCTATATGCGCCTTCATGATTCTCATGCATTCGACCAAACACAGATGGGCCCCTTCTTCGCCTTGTTCCGCAAGCTGGTTATAGTCGGCGATGTCCGCGTAAATTATTCCGGCCTGTTTGCACTTTAAGTTACGCGGCATTGTGGCCTGGTGCGCCTCATCGCCATCTGGCCTGATGTAGCCTGAAACAATTACGGACGTATCGCTCTTGTTCTCGGGTGAAGAATCATCCGTATTGTTTCGACTGAATAAGCTGATCATATTCTTTATCATTAACTTCATTGGGTTACCCACCTGGATGTGTCAGGTATTCCTCGTTTAATTGACGCTTCCTATGATCGTAAAAATAGAAATGTTTGTATGTGGCATTTCACACACGCGAACGGGGACAATCGGTGAGCGCAATAAGGGCGAGTGGTTTTGAGTAAATGGAATCAAGGTGGGTTTACAAAAATTTGCGCTTGCAGCGATCAATCTCTTGATGAGAACCATGCTTGATGTGGTAAAAACCACATACCCGTG
>JAOTYD010000087.1 GCA_029862005.1 Gammaproteobacteria bacterium
GCAAACTCGATACCGACCTGGCGCAATAACTCGGCCCGGCGGGGAGATTTTGAGGCGAGGTAAATCATTCCGACATGATAGCCCGAAAGCCCGATCCGGTCGCTACTCGCGATGATAGGGATGACCCTTGAGAATCGTCCAGGCGCGATACAACTGTTCCACAACGACCACCTTGACCAGGGCATGCGGCAGGGTCATTCTTCCCAGCGAAACCTGGTGCTGGCAGGCATCGATACACTGCTTCGACAATCCTTCCGGGCCACCGATAATCAGGTTCACCCGTGGCCACTCGAACATCCAGTGTTGCAACTGTTGTGACCAGACGTCACTGGACCACGCTGCACCGTGTTCATCCAGTGCAATATTCAGACTCCCCGGGGACAACTTATCCAGTATCAGGGTCGATTCCTGTTGTCGTTGACGCGCGGCGAATTGTTTTGATTTGCGGGACGCAAGCGGCACCGTGACGAGTTTCAGTGATAGTTCCCTCGGCACTCGCTTCAGGTAGTCATCGCAGGCAGCATCGACCCAGGCAGGCAGTTTTTGCGCGACGTTGATGATCTGAATCTGCATACTCAGCCAACAGCCAGTTCTTCGCCCCAGAGTTTTTCAAGTTCATAGTAAAGGCGCACGTCGGGCAGCATGATATGAACGACGACATCGCCAAGATCGACCAGTATCCACTCACCAATATCCTCTCCCTCGATGCCAAGTACCGGGTTACCAGTCACTTTCGCGGCCTCGACGACCGAGTCAGCGATAGCGCTGACGTGCCGACGGGAACTGCCACTGGCGAAAATCATGTAGTCGGTGAAGCTGGCCTGCCGGCTCACATCCAGCGTCACAACATTTTCTGCCTTAAGCGCATCCAGTGCCTGCAGCACCATCTTCTTGGTTGCCTCCACTTGCAACCGGGCGGGATCTGATTCAGTCAACGGTTTTCCGATATAAATGATGTTCATCAATATAATGAGCCACCACCGGACGTACACATTGCTCCGGCCTGTGACCCTGCGCCAGGGCAGCGCGCACCTCGCTTGAAGAACAGTCGTTGGCATCGACCTCAAGCATCAAAATCGCACCGGCCGACCGCTCAGACAACGCGACGGGAAAGTCGACACGATATTCGCGAAAAGTTTCCGGATCGACTTCGTATCCAGGTCGATGACAAACGACCAGGTGCACAAGCTGCAGGATTTCATGCGGCGCTTTCCAGCTGGCAAAATCATTGAAGGCATCCGCTCCGAGCACCAGCACCAGAGTCGAACCGGTCTCTACACGAATTTCACGCAGGCTGTCGATCATGAACGAGAGGCCTCCACGATCGAGTTCAAGGGTATTCAACACGAAGGCCACCTCGTCAGCGATCATTAATTCAATCATCGCACAGCGCTCACTGGCCGAGGCATGGGGTTCGTCACGATGTACCGGCAGCGCGCAAGGAACAAACTGGACCTGTTCCAGACCCAGCCGATTCAGCACCTGCATCGCAATATGAAAGTGTCCCTCGTGGACCGGATCGAAGGTACCGCCTAATATCCCTATCATTGCTAGCTGCGTACGTTTCCGTCCCCGAAAACAACGTACTTCTGCGAGGTTAATCCCTCCAGGCCAACCGGCCCGCGGGCATGCAGTTTATCGGTGCTGATTCCGATCTCGGCCCCGAGGCCATATTCGAATCCATCTGCAAATCCTGTCGACGCATTGACCATGACCGAACTTGAATCGACGCGCCGGGTAAATTCCCGGGTACGGCTATAGTCTTCGCTTACGATCGCATCGGTATGATGCGAACCATAACCATTAATGTGCTCGATTGCCTGCGCCAGGCCATCGACGATACGAATCGACAAAATTGGTGCCAGGTATTCGGTAACCCAGTCTTCTTCGGTAGCGGAATTAATCCTGACGTTATCGTATTTTTGGCAACGCTCGCAACCTCGCAATTCCACGCCGGCGGCCGACATCCGCTCGATAAATTCAGGCATGATTTGATCTGCTATTGCCTCCGCGACAAGCAGCGTCTCCATCGCATTACAGACACCATAACGCCTGGTCTTGGCGTTGACAGCGATATCCAGCGCCTTTTGCCGGTCGGCCTGGTCGTCGATGTAAACGTGGCAGACACCATCCAGATGCTTGATTACCGGAATAATAGACTCGCCGGCAATTCGCTCGATCAGGGATTTACCACCGCGTGGAATAATAACATCGATACAGTCATGCATCTTTAGCATCTGGCTGACCGCCTCGCGGTCGGTGGTATTAATAACCTGGACCGCATGCTCTGCGAGGTCGGCCTGCTTCAGCCCCTGATGAATACACTGGTATATGGCCTGGTTGGAATGTAGTGCTTCCTTGCCCCCCCGTAGAATACTTGCATTCCCGGATTTAAGGCATAACGCAGCCGCGTCAATCGTGACGTTGGGTCTCGACTCATAAATTATCCCGATAACACCGAGCGGCACCCGCATCTTGCCGACCTGGATACCCGAGGGACGGTAGCGCAACTCGCTGATTTCACCGACCGGATCGCTAAGGCTTGCAACTTGTTGCAGCCCCTCGATCATCGCATCGATACGCGCCGGACTCAGCTCCAGCCGTTCCAGCATCGCATCGCTGATACGATTCTTGCTGGCCGCTTCAAGATCCTTGCTGTTTTCCTGCAGAATAAAATCGCGACGCTGATCCAGTATTGCGGCGATCGCAAGTAACGCCCGATTCTTATGCTGTGGTTTTGCATAGGCGAGTTCGGCCGCGGCCGCGCGTGCAGCATGCCCGAGATCAACCATGTAACGGTCTAGATCAGTAATTGATTCGTTCTGTAATGCCACGCTCATAATCGACTACCAGTATCACCACTGAAGTTGGCAACCAGTGTTTTAAGCGCTACCCAGTCCTGATCATGGAACTCGCTGTCCTGTTGCCCCTTCCCAAGGCGATCTAATGTAGCACAGCTTTGCAGCAAACGCTCAATCTGAGATGCGCCCAACCGTGCCAGGGCAGCCTGGTATAGAGCCTGTTTACTACCCCATATACGTAGTTCCTGCCACGTCCGCTTATCGATTGCACCGCGTCGTTGGGCCAGCTTGAGCCGGTCAAGTTGTTCCAGGGGATTTTGTAACGCCCAACGCAACTGCGCCGTGGCATACCCCTCTGTTTGCAGGCTATGCATTATCTTCATCGCACGCCGGGTTTTACCGGCAAGACAGGCATCGGCCAGCAGGAAATGACTGTAGCGTGAAGACTCGGCGACGGACGCAGCAATCGTTTCAAAATCAATTTCCGCCTGTTCCGCAAATCGAATCGAGAGTTTCTCCAGTTCCTGATCCGAGGCGAGCAGGTGGCCCTCGGTACGTTCAGCCAGAAACTGCGCCGATTGCAGATCGATGTTAAGTCCCTTATCGCGAGCACGATTCAAAATCCAGTCGGCCATTTGATTATCGTATACCGGCTTAAGCTCGACTAATTTACCGGTCGCCTGAATCGCTTTACACCAGCTTGCATTTCT
>JAOTYD010000088.1 GCA_029862005.1 Gammaproteobacteria bacterium
CCTCCAGTAATCGCGAAGCCGTCGCGCTATTGCAGTTCCCGGAGCAATCAGCCTATATCAAAGTGGGGAAGTTCTTTCTGCCGCATGGATGGCGCCTCGAGGACGACACGGAATTCGTGCGTCAGGCGACCGGCCTCAATATGGAGAATCCAGACAACGGTATCGAGTCTGGCATCGTCGTGGGACCGGCAAACCTGCGCTTTGCGATTACCAACGGCACCGCGGGGGGTGGCGAAGTAGATACTGGTAAGCAATTCAGCCTGCACAGTACTTTCATTTACAGCGGATGGCAGATTGGCGCCAGTGCGAATTTCAATGATGCGGAAGACGCCGAACGAACTGTATGGGGAGTATTCGGCGGGGTAAAGACCGGTCCGGTAAGCTGGTTAGGAGAAATCGATCATATCGACGATGACGCGCTAGGGCCGACAGGTCGCAAACAATGGGCAGCCTTCGTCGAGGCGAACTGGTGGATTCAACAGGGACACAATCTCAAAATAAGCTACGGGTACTTTGATCCCGACGATGACCTCGACGAGGACGAGCGCAATCGATACAGCGTGGTGTACGAGTACTTCCCAATTGTCGCCACTCAACTGCGGACCGGCGTCCGCTTTAACGACGGCATACCACAAAACGACACCCAGAACGCTGACCTGTTTTTTGTTCAGTTGAATGGATATTTTTGACAGCTGCGACCCAAATTCGCAATCGTAAGGTAACGAAGATGCCAGGTTGCTTTTATCTTAAATTCTGTAAAGTTACGCGGCAATAATATGAAAAACGAGTTATTGGAGAGCTTCTCATGTTTAACAAGCTATCCCTTATGGTGTTGGCATTAGATGTTTTTAGCCTTTAAAGAAAAGCGTTTTGCGAAACGTGTTATCAAGCGCCTGCTGGAAGCGTATTCAACAGTGAGTGCCAAGAATCCTGACTTGTACGATAAGGCGCTTTACAGGGAAGTTCTCTTGCACACCCAACAAGTCGATTTGTCACGTGTAGACCAGATGTTACAGCAGGCAGAGGACAGTATTGATCAATGGACCGCCAGCGGAAGGGATGGACTGGGATTTCGGGAGATCGCCCATTTCTTCGTACTGACCCAATATCAGGCAACCGGTCATAAAGGAACCGTGGTTTCTTTTGAACAAATCGTTAACTTGCTGATTCCGGCAGAACTGTAAACTGATTTGAAGGATACAGATATCTGAATTTAGCCGTAATCGGAAGTTTGTTATCGTCAAGCAAATGTACGCTATTGGAGGAAGGGCTCTTGCTAACCAGTTTCTACATTAAATACCTGAATTATGTACAGTATCAAGAAAATCGAATGGTCTACTGAACGATTATCGGTATACCATCTAGTCCCCTGCCAGAGCCAGTAACCCTGACCTGGTAGAGGAGAAGGCATATTTTAATCCTCGCGATGTAAACCTCGATCGCCGATCTAGGTTGCGTATCCGGCCTGATTAAACGTTGTCTCGAATCGGTCCCAACAATTTATTTGCAAAATGGAGATTAAGATCATGAATAAAAAAATTAATGTGCTGGCATTTGTCGTAACGACATTATTTATTTCTTTTATAGCGCATGCCGAAGACAGGCCAATGGGTTTTTTCGTAACCAGTGTTGGCATGGGGAATGGTGCTGATTTGGGCGGACTAAAAGGTGCGGATGCACACTGTCAGAAACTGGCTGCTGCAGTGGGTGCGGGAGATCGCGACTGGAAAGCTTACCTGAGCACCGAGGAACCGAAAAAGCGTGGCGTCTTCGCAAGAAACCGCATCGGCAATGGCCCCTGGTACAATGCGCGCGGCATTTTGATAGCAACCAACCCGACTGACCTGCATCTTTACAATAAAACCATCACCCTGGAAACTGCACTCGACGAGTCCGGTAATCGCATAAAGGGTCGCTACGATAAACCCAATGAGCACGACATCCTGACTGGGTCCCAGGACGACGGTACCGCTTACTTTCCTGATGATAAGGATCACACCTGCAGCAACTGGACTAGCAGTGGCGAAGGCAGTGCACAGGTTGGCCATCATGACCGACATGGGGGTGGCAATCCGTCCTGGAGCTCCGCCCATGCATCGCGCGGTTGTAGCCAGGAGGCATTGACGAAAACAGGTGGTGCTGGAAAGTTCTATTGCTTTGCAGCTGATTAGATAATCAATCGAATAATCGGGAATGCGGCGACCACCAGGCAGGAACCGATTAAGTGTTACATGATGATTCCGTTTGCGGGGGCGGGCGACCCTCCCTGTTGTTTAGCCTCTTGTTTTGTTTGGCGTTAACTGTAATGGGTACTACACATGCGAATGAATCGACTGCCTCGTTAGCGGCTCTATTTCTGGCCGCGGCTGCGAAAGATGATTCGGTTGCGGTTCAAAAGATGCTGGCACAGGGGATTGATATCGAAACTCGTGACGCAAATGGTCGCAGCGCTTTGTTACTCGCCACCCATCACAATGCGATCGAGGTTGCGCGCGTCCTGATCGACGCAGGTGCCAATGTAAACGCGATGGATAATATTACCGATTCGCCTTATCTCTACGCGGGTGCCGAAGGCCGACTTGAAATTCTGCGAATGACACTCGCCCACGGTGCGGATCTCTCCAGTGTCAATCGATACGGCGGTACCGCTTTGATCCCGGCAGCCCATCACGGTCACGTTGAAACCGTGCGTGAGTTGCTCAAAACCGAAATAGACATCGATTATATAAACTATCTGGGTTGGACGGCCCTGCTGGAGGCCATCATTCTTGGCGATGGCGGGCCGACTTACATCGAGATCGTACGATTACTGATCGAGGCTGGTGCCGATACAAATATATCGGATAAGAACAACATTACTCCATTAGCCCATGCAACAACCCGTAACTATTCGGAGATCGCCAATTTGCTGCGAACAGCGAGTGAAAAGAAGCAAGACTAAATATGATCTAAAAGGGTAGGTTTTTTTATAGATGCCAGTGTCCGTTTCGGGTCGTTTTTTGCCGCGGAGAAATAAAATCTGAGCGGCTGTTTTCTCCAAAGGAGCCGCTCAAAATACCCTGGTAGGCGGCAATCTTCGGCCAGAAGTGGACTTCCAGTCCTGATAGATGTAACCAAATCCGCCACCGGTTGCCGTCATACTGCCATTCGAAAACCACATCGGCACCGAATCCGAAGTCTGTGGCACGAGAACTGTCATAGTACAATTAATTCCTAGTCTGTCACATAATAGTCCCCAGAGCCGGCAAGAGTTAACGGTCACCAGATTGAATATTTCGAACAACTATAATCTGAACAGAACACGACTGGCCTGGTATGGCTTAACCGTGTTCCTGAGTTCAGCGATACTTCTTGTTCTTGAAATTACTGCTGGTAGACTAATCGCCCCCTATGTAGGGGTTACCATTTATAGCTGGACTTCAATTATCGGCGTTATTCTAGCCGGTCTTTCGCTGGGTAACTGGCTAGGAGGTCGCTGGGCAGACCGCGGTGCCGATGAGCGCA
>JAOTYD010000089.1 GCA_029862005.1 Gammaproteobacteria bacterium
TATAGCCCCTAACAAAAACTCGATTGATAAAGACCTGTTTTCCCCATTCGGGTATCGGCTGTTCCAATCCGGTACTGCGTCACTAGCAGCCGCAATTATGGCCTGCATGAACTTAAAGAACATACCGGCTGGCAAAACAGAGATCATTATGCCCGCCTATGCTTAGCAGGGAATTAGGATAAATCCTGGCTCAAGCTAGACCGATCCGAGTCAGGGGCATAAGATTCGCGTTGAATCGGTTAGCACTTTTACCGGGTAAGATAAATTTCATCGATAAAGAGTGTTTTGTTTTGCGTAAGCCTATTGGTGAAAACGATAAGTTCGCTGATTTGTTGCATGTTCATGTCACGATCCTCCGGGGCTTTCTCTATTTCGCTTAATTCAATTTCCAGGTCGTTCCATCCGGGCCGAATTCGAAAGCCTTGATGAAATCTGTCACGGTAGAGAAAAGACGTTTCATGCGCCCGATCGTGCACTCTAATGGTCATTTCCAATGGCTCGACTGCTGGATTAAGGAGTCGGATTACTAACAGTTTATAGCCGCTCCAGTCACCCGGAAAATAAACCAGGCCGGTACCGGGATATTGTTTTCCCGGTGTTAGCTGCAACTTGAGCAGGTTGGTCGAATCTATCTGTACGATTTCGATATCTGCATTACCCCCCCACCGATCCAGTTCGAATGGCGTGTCATTATTTGCCAGTACCGGGAATTGACGATACGCAATGATTTCATCCGCCAACGCTTTTGCTAATGGAATGGTTAGCCACACCAGCAATATCACTACGGTTGTCTTTAATGAATTTAACGGCCTGCGCTTCAACCATCCGTTATACCGACCGAGAAAAATCAGCGCTAGAAATACCCCTGTTAGATCGCGCACAAGATCCAGAATGTCTGGAGTTCGGTCCGTGGCGTATTGGCTCAGCTCGATCAAGCCGCCGAGGACTAGCGAAATTACGATTAGTCCGATCGACAGTTTTGCCATGCTTACCTTCTTAAGTGGTGGTAAATAACCAACCAGGTAAACCAGAAGAAAAAAGTAGCCGATGTGTCCCAGATTCCAGAGTTCCCTGCCAGTTCGGGATTGCGTATCCACTGAATCAACGCTTAATAAAAAAAACGTAGCAACGAGGAAAACCAGGCCGATGATATATGGCATGGGAGTCTTAACAGGGATTTGTTTTCCGAACTTTATATTCTTTGACAGTTTTTAGATGCATCAGGCTTTGCTACCGACCTCTGCCGATAGAGTAGTAGGTAATCCCGTGAGCTTTCAGTCGCTCTGTGTCGAAAAGATTTCTACCATCAAACAGCACAGGTTGATTTAATAACTGTACTATCAAATCAAAATCCGGAGCTCGAAATTGCTGCCATTCGGTAACAATAACGAGTGCATCAGCATTTTTTAGAGCAGCTTCGGCCGTCCCAGCCAGAACTAACTCATCGCGTTGTCCATAAATTCTCTGGCATTCAATCATCGCTTCCGGGTCATAGGCCTGTACAATGGCACCAGCTCGCCATAGTGCTTCCATCAACACCCGGCTTGGTGCTTCGCGCATATCATCGGTATTGGGTTTGAAGCTTAATCCCCAGATAGCAAACACCTTTCCCTTGAGATCACCATTGAAATGTCGTTCGATGTTGTCGAATAATTTCTCTTTCTGCCGTGCATTCACTGCCTCTACTGATTTCATTAACTCGGCTTCAATTTCGATACCGTCCGCGGTGCGAATCAGGGCCTGAATATCTTTAGGAAAACATGAGCCGCCGTAACCACAGCCTGGATAGATATAGCTGTATCCAATACGCGAATCAGATCCGATTCCATGACGCACCGCCTCGATATCAGCACCCACCCGCTCCGCGATGTTTGACATTTCATTCATGAAACTAATCTTGGTTGCTAACATGCAATTTGCCGCATACTTGGTTAGTTCCGCACTGCGGGTGTCCATGAAAATCATACGATCATGATTGCGATTAAAAGGTGCATACAACTCGCGCATGACTTCTTTAACATAATTACTATCGGTGCCCACGACGATGCGGTCGGGCCTGGTACAGTCAGCGACTGCCGCACCTTCCTTGAGAAATTCGGGATTTGATACCACGTGAAAAGCGATGTTCTCTCCTCTCTCCTTAAGGACCTGTTTCACCTGTGCACTGACTTTATCGGCCGTACCGACCGGGACCGTTGACTTGTCGACAATGATCTTGGGAGCCGACATGTGCGTTGCAATCTCTTTTGCAACCGCCAGTACGTGTCGAAGATCTGCGGACCCGTCTTCATCAGGTGGAGTGCCTACTGCGATAAATTGAATCTCGCTATGCTGAACACCCAGCTCAGGATCGGTACTGAATCTTAATCGCCCATTTTTAAAGGTGTGTTCAACAATTTGAGATAAACCCGGTTCATAGATTGGAATAACTCCTTTTTCAAGATTCCTGACTTTGGACTCATCGGTATCGATGCATATCACCTCATGGCCAGCATCTGCCAATACCGCCCCTTGCACAAGCCCGACATAACCTGTTCCAAAAATAGTGACTTTCATATGTTTAAGAGGAAAATCCCGTGTAATTGACTAAACGCTATAAGTTATCGAGATGCTTTTTTATTAGCCGTTGCTTGCTTTTATCCGTGGCCTTGCGAAGAACCTCTTCCAATATGCTCCTGGCTTTCTTTTCTTGATCATTCGCAACCAGGATATCGGCATAGTTGAACTGAATATCGAGAACATTTGGCGCTTTGTTTACTGCCTGTTCGGCAATTTCGAGAGCCTTTAGCTTATCACCGGTTTTCAGCAATAACATTGCCAATGTATCCATGATCAACGGATTGTCCGGATCCAGCTTATCCGCCTTTCGAGCATACTCAACCCCTTTTCCGGGATCACTGTCTTTCAGCGACCAGGCCAGATTGTTCAGAACCCTGGGATTTTCGGGCGACGCTTGCTCCAGAACCTTGTAGGTTGCGGTTGCCTCATCTGGCCGATTTTCTAACAGGTAATACTCGGCTAAAAGCAGTAAAACCCGATCATCCCTGTTACTTTCTGACCACAGTTCCAGGCTCGATATTGCGCCTTGCCTGTCTCCTGATTGCCACTGGTTCCTGGAAAGTTCGATAACGACATCGGATTGTGGCGCCTCGACGAGCAATCCTGATAAGGTTTTGATCGCGGAATCATAATCTTTCTTGACAGAAGATTTTTGCGCCTTTAAAAGCTCAACCTGTACATTACCCGGGTAGTTTTTTTGTAAAGCCGCAAGTCGAGCACTGAATGCCGCGTCCTTGCCTTCAGCCAGGTCAAGTCTCGCCAGAAAAACCTGGGCCGTCAGGTGGTTAGGAACCAGTTTGACTGTCTGCTCGAGCGCCTCACGCATTCTACCGATATTGTTTTGTGCCGCATAAACCTGTGCAAGCAAGAAATGACCGGCCGCGACTTCCGGCTGTTTC
>JAOTYD010000090.1 GCA_029862005.1 Gammaproteobacteria bacterium
AGAAGATTTGTTTTCCGTCTCGCCCTCGTTGAATGATGTGATGCGGCTGATTTTTTATCGCGTACCGCGGTAGTCTGGCCATGAAAAATGCTCGTTATCTGGCTGAAAAGTTGCATATTAACACTAATTTCTTGTTATTTCGCTATAATTTCTTGTTATTTGTCAATAGGTTAAATTAATGACAATAATTTGACGCTTTTTAGCTAAATGTGGTCGCGTGGGATAGTGATTTCATCCCAGTCGCGCTGATTGACCAGTTCATCGCCCTCGTAGGCGCGCACCGTGGCCTTGATATAAAAATTATCAGCATCGCAGCGAAGCTCGCTTTCGGCCTCGGTTCTGATTGACCAGTCGCTACGATGCATCCAGCAAATATAGCGGCTTAACGAGCGATGGCTGAGCGGATCGTCGGCAGCGATGGTCCAGCGTTCATCGTGTCGGTGCCGCGTGCACATGCCGTGGCCCGGTACTTCGATTTCGCCGGTGTCATCGATAATCCGGTAGTGCGATTCCCCGGTTTGGAAATTACGCTCGACCCAGCGCCGACTGAGCCCCGGTTCATTGATTTTGTATTCGGGTAGCGGATTTTGATCCATGGGTTCGGATTCTTCGTAGACGTCTACGCCTTCCCGCACCGGCAGCGTGATAAAGGCGTCAGGGCCAAGCTTGAGGGTAGTGGTAACAATTTCGGGTGGCGGCATAACCATCGGCCAGTAATTGTTGGAGATCGCGACACGCATCTTGTGTCCGCGCATGAATCGATAGCCGCATTCGTTGAGCTCGATTTCAACGAATTCGAAATTCCCCGGGATCATCGGTTCGGGATTTTCGTTGCCGTTGCGATGCGCCAGGTTGAGTACACCCCAGCTGACTCTCGAAACTTCGCCATTCGGATGTATATCGTTCAGGCGTATCGCGATATTGCCGAGCGGCTTATCGATAGAAATCTTCAATCGGATTTTCGGTCGGCCCAGGATTTCGATGGGCTGATACAGTTTTCCACTGTCGAATACCAGTGATCCGGAATCATCCCGACGCTGGTCAGCCGGCATCTCACCGTCAGGCTTCAGTGTAAAAAACTCGCCGCAGGCGGTACCGCAGTCCAGCGGGGAGTTGAATATCTTGTCGCTGGTTCGGCCGGGAATATCGAGCAGTTGCCGATTCGAGGCCAGGTAATAATTACGTTTGCGGGTGTCGGGGGAGGGAAGTTCAGCTTCCGTAACCCAGCGGCCGGGTTCGACTTCATGGTGCAGCAGTGGCTTCGCATCTTCGAGGATATAGGCGCGATAGGCGGGCAGATTGTCGACGCCGTTATCGGCGCCCTTGAGCCATTTGTCCCACCAGTTGATGGCCTCTCCGAGGAAATCAAGGCGTGGCTTTGGCAGCGCGAAATGCGGGTACTTGTGAATCCAGGGGCCGTTGATTGCCCTGGCATTTTTCAAATTGGCTGCCGCTGCAGGGGGCGCATTAATATAACCATCGGCCCAGCCCGAGATCACCAGCGCGGGAATTTCGACAGCGTCGTAATTCTCGCTGATCGAGCCATGTTTCCAGTAGTCGTCCTTGTATTGATGCGCGAGCCAGGTCGCCAGTGGAAAGGGCTGGGTATTAAGGCGCTTTAACCAGGTTTCGCGCCAGCTGTCACCCACCAGCTCCGGGTCGGGTGGTCGCGATGCATAGCACAGCATGGTGCTGGACCAGAAAAAATTTGAATAGAGCAGGCACCCGTTCTTGTAGTGGATGTCGTCGTTGTAACGATCAACCGTGGTACCGATAGCAATGACTGCTTTCAGCGCCGGTGGTTTTAATGCTGCGATCTGCAGGCTGTTGAAGCCGCCCCAGGAGATACCCATCATTCCGATACACCCATCGCACCAGTCCTGTCTGGAGATCCACTCGATGACCTCGCAACCGTCGGCGAGTTCGCGCGGCGAGTACTCATCGTCCCAGTCACCGTCAGACTCACCCGTGCCGGAGATATCGACTCTGACACCGACATAACCGGCCTCGGCAAAAGCCGGGTAAGTGCTTTCATCACGCTGCGCGGTGCCGTCGCGCTTGCGATAGGGAATATATTCGAGAATGGCGGGTGACGGTTTCTTCGCGGCGCCGTCGGGCATCCAGATCCGCGCCGATAACCTGCGCCCGTCGGACAGCTCGATCCATTCGTTTTCGAGGACCTTGAAACCAGCTTTTTTCATTTTTTTTCTCACCGCAATGGGGGACGACATTTTGCCTGCCGAAACCGGGCCGAGGCAAGTGTCGCAGTGATGAAGTGTCGCCGGGTTAATCGACTATTGGACCCGCCGATACGAGCTTTTTGCCACCCTCGGTGTCGGTATATTGCTCGAAGTTTTCGATAAATAGAGAGGCCAGCCTGGTCGCCTTTGAATCCCATTCAGACACGTCGTCGTAACTGTTGCGTGGGTCGAGTATGTTTGTGTCGACGGCGGGCAGGCTGGTTGGGATGCTGAGGTTAAAAACGGGTAACGTTTCCGTTCCAGTAGTGTCAATCGAGCCGTCGAGAATCGCATCGATAATCGCACGGGTTGCCTTGATCGAAATACGGTTGCCACTGCCATCCCAGCCGGTATTGACCAGGTAGGCATGACTCCCGAACTGATTCATCTTGTTGTACAAAACTTCTGCATACCTGGTCGGGTGCAGCGATAGAAAGGCCTTGCCGAAACAGGCCGAGAAAGTCGGCGTAGGTTCGGTGATACCGCGTTCGGTGCCCGCGAGCTTCGCGGTAAAGCCGGACAGGAAGTAATATTCCGCCTGCTCTGAGCTTAGCTTTGAAACGGGTGGTAACACACCGAAGGCGTCGGCGGTCAGAAATATGACTCGACTGGCGTGACCTGCCCTGGAGACGGGTTTAACGATGTTGTCGATGTGATAAATCGGGTACGACACCCGGGTGTTTTCGGTTTTCGACCCATCGCCGTAGTCGACCTCGCCGTTATCCCTGACGACCACGTTTTCGAGTAACGCGTCGCGTCGGATCGCGCGGTAGATATCGGGCTCGTCATCGGCGCTCAGATCGATTACCTTGGCATAACAGCCACCTTCGAAGTTGAAGATGCCGTCATCGTCCCAGCCATGTTCGTCATCGCCGATCAGGCGTCGCTTGGGATCGGTCGACAACGTGGTCTTCCCGGTTCCCGACAGACCGAAGAATATCGCAACGTCACCGTTTTCTCCGACGTTGGCGGAACAGTGCATCGAGGGCAAGCCTTTCAAAGGCAGCAGGTAATTCATCATCGAAAACATGCCTTTTTTCATCTCGCCACCGTACCAGGTACCG
>JAOTYD010000091.1 GCA_029862005.1 Gammaproteobacteria bacterium
CACCGATAATCGCGACATCCTTCATTAGCTTGCCATCAGCGCTTCGATTTCGTTCGCCTTCCGCGGCAGGGCATCGGTCAGAATTTCGTAACCCTGGCGCGTCACCAGCACGTCGTCTTCGATACGGATGCCGATATCCCACCATTTGCGGTGCACGCCTCGGCTTTTTGCGGGAATATAAATACCAGGCTCGATGGTCAGCACCATACCGGGTTCGAGCAGGCGCCATTCTTCGCCAACCTTGTAGTCGCCGACATCGTGCACATCGAGCCCGAGCCAGTGGCCGGTGCGATGCATGTAAAACCTGCGGTAAGCCTGCTCCTTGATCAGCTTCGGCACGGTTCCCTTTAACAGCTTGAGCTCGACCAGCCCTTTGGTGATCACCCGCACCGCGGCATTATGCGGGTCGTTCCAGTGGTTACCGGGCTGGACCTTCTTCACCGCGGCCGTATGCGCGGCGAGCACGATATCGTAAACCTCGCGCTGGGCGCTCGAATACTGGCCGTTAATCGGAAAGGTGCGGGTGACGTCGGAGGCATAGCCCTCGACTTCGCAACCGGCATCGATCAACAGCAAATCGCCGTCCTTCAACTCGTCGTTATTGTCGGTGTAATGCAAAATGCAACCGTTGGCACCGCCGCCGACGATTGCCGAGTAGGCGTGGTTGGCATTGTTAATGCGATATTCATGATCGAATTCGGCATGAATCTGATACTCATATTTACCCGGCGTACATATTTTCATCGCGCGATTGTGCGCGCGCACGTTGATCGCGGCGGCCTTGCGCATCAGACGCAGTTCCTCGCGGCTCTTGTAAAGGCGCATATCGTGCAGGATATAGTCCAGCGATACGAACTCGGAGGGCACATGCAGGCCGGCGCGCGATTGCGCCTTTATATGATTGACCCAGCCAATCAGGCGTTTATCGAATTCCGCGGAACCACCCATGGTATAAAAAATACTGTCAGTGCCTTCGAGCAGTCCCGGCAGGATATCGTCGATATCGTCTATCGGAAAGGAATCGTCGGCACCGTATATTTCGACCGCATCCTCCTGCCCGGCACGGCGACCGTTCCAGGTCTCCTGTTCCGGATCTTTCTCACGGCAAAACAGAATATACTCGCCATGCTTGCGGCCGGGAATCAGTACCATCACCGCATCGGGTTCGTTGAATCCGGTCAGATAGAGAAAATCGCTGTCCTGGCGAAACGGAAAATGGGCATCGCGATTGCGGATGATCTCACTGGCCGAGGGTAGAATCGCGATCGTATTCTTGCCCATCATTTTCATCAATTGACTACGGCGGCGTTTGAATTCGGCTGGTTTCATAGAGTAGTTTCTTTCAGTTTGGATACCTGGGGTATAAAGATTAAGTCTGATCCATTGGGGACAGACCTTCAGCTCTGTTCCCCTCGAAGGCACCCGCGATGCCTTTATCCACGACTAGTGTACTTTTGATGGAGCTTGTAACGGGTTCAGAGTCTCGTGCAACAGCAGCGTTGCCATACGCACGTGCTCGACAATCTCGGCAAACTGCAGTTCGGATTCATCGCTGTTTTCCTCGTCATGGCTGAGCTTACTAATTTCGAGCAAGTCTGACAAACACTCGCTAGCCTCATCGTCAAGCCTGTCATCGCTGGCGACACCGGCGACCCCAATGCCATACAGAAACCCCTGACACCAACTCGACAGTCCCAGCAGTCTCAGGCCAAAATCATCGCTCTCGTCGGGCAACAGCAATTCCAGGCTCAGGTCGTCGTTATCCAGTTGCTCACGGGTCAGCTGGTAAAGGCGCTCGAGCACGCCAAGCTGCTCCATCGCCAGCACGTTACCCCTGTCGGGCAAATCTTCCAGGGTATGGCCCAACCAGGTTGCAAGCGCCGCACTGTCGAGCAATAGCGCGCACAGGGTGCCGTGAGACTCGGCCGCATCGGCGGTCGCGCCCAGGTCCTGTAACGCGGTTTGCACGCTGTCAAAATCGAGCATTGTAGAAAACCCGTAGATTCGTATAATTTTTGCATTCTAGCACTCGTGCGTGGTGGCAAAAAACAACTGTATGTTGACCTGCGCGACTTAAGGCCTATGATTGCACTATGGACTCCGATAAAAACGTATATACAGAAGACGACCTCAGGCAGCTCGAGCAGCGTATCGACGAGCTCATTGAAACTGTAGGCTCTCTCAAACATGAAAATACCAGCCTGAAACAGCAGAAAGACAAGCTGGTGACCGAACGCTCTCAACTGATCGAGAAGACCGAAATGGCGCGCAGCCGGGTTGAGGCGATGATTTCCCGCTTAAGATCACTCGAACTAGGCTCATGACAGACGCTCAACCGATCAATATTTCGATACTCGACAAGGACTACAAGGTAGCCTGCCCCCCCGGGGAGCAGTCAGCACTGCTCGAATCGGCCAAGTTTCTCGACAGCAAGATGCGTGAAATACGCGATACCGGCAATATCATGGGTTCGGAACGGATCGCGGTCATTACCGCGCTGAATATGGCCAATGACCTGCTCAGAACCAGCAACGTCGACAAGGAGCTCGGCCAGGAACTGCCGCCACGCCTGAAGGACCTGGAAAACAAGATTTCCCGCGTCCTCGAACAGGCAAAGCAGTTAGAAATCTAGCCATTAGAATTTTAAATTGTACTTTTCACCAATTTAAGGCCATAGTCATTAGGATACTGACTACGGTGATCGTTAGCATTCATCATAATCCTTGAGCCTATTTATCAATCTCGGGGACTTCCGTGTAACACTGATGTGCATGCCTGACGAGTCAGGAAGCCTAATGGGTTGCCAATAACCCCACCTGAACCTTCGGTTCAAGGTTGATAGATTTGCGACGACACCGTGGTTGGTATCCTATCCTCGATTTTATTCGTTGCTTTTCCAGTGCTTACGCGGATCGATTACAAACCACATTAAGCATG
>JAOTYD010000092.1 GCA_029862005.1 Gammaproteobacteria bacterium
TATCTTTTTCACGACTGATCCTCCTCGTATTATTTTATAAGCCGTGGCTTACTTGATAGCAGCTTCGGCGGTATCGCCCTTGCCCATGTTGTCGATCCAGGTGATTTTTATCATTTCACCCGCAGCACCACCCTTGAACTTGAACGACAAGTAAGGGTTTTTCGAGATCGCGCCGCCCCAGTTAGCCGTCATGACCACGTTGCCGTTGTGCTCGGCGGTTATTTCGGTGATATGGTGAGCCGGAATCTTCTCGCCGGTTTTTGAATCTTTGCGCAGCCCGGTTTCCATCGGGTGACTCATCAGGGTCTTGACCGTAGTGATGCCATCCTTTGCCTTTGCGCGAATCTTTATAGAAGCCATTTGTTTATCTCCAATGCTTTAATGTCTGAAATTAACCGCCGCAACCGCCGATGGTGACCTTTACTTCCTTGGTGGCCGAGTAAAGCTTGCCATCAGCCTTGATCACCGCGATAACGTCAGCGGTTTTGCCCATCTTGATTCGAGTCGAAACGAACGGTTCGCAGGCGGCAGACAGTTGATAGGTGGAAGTCAGGGGCGACGCGTTTGACGCTGCAATTATCGAGATAGCATCGACGTTGTCCATGCTGGCCGATACGGTGACCGGCACGACGGCGCCGTTTTCGGCGATATCGGGCGCTTTCAATTTGATTGAGTCGGAAGCACTATGCTGATCAGTGCCCATTGCCGCGGACAGGGCGCCATTGACGTCTTTCGCCTCGAAAGCAGCTGCCATATAAGCGCCGATTGCGCGTTGCGGGACCAGGACACCGGTGCCGACGGTTACGGCAGCACCAACGAAGGTGGCCGTTTTAATAAATTTACGACGTAAAAGATTCATCTCTTGTTCCTCGTGCGATGATTAAATTCTCTGGACTAAAGGGTATGGACAAATTCCGTAATCAGATCGACTTCCTTCTCCGTCAGGATCCGGTGCTTGCCGAAAGGCGGCATGATGGAGTTCGGATTCTTGACGGTGGAATCCCAGATCTGCGCACGCAAGTCAGCTTTGTCTGGAAAACGAGCTTTCATCGCGATGAGCGGAGGCCCGATGTTCCCCGGTAGTTGCCCGCCGGCCATCATGTGGCAGGACAGGCAATTGCCTTTCTTGCGGTCGAAGGCTACTTTCTTGCCATCCGCGACCATGTCGGCGCTGGCAATTCCGCCAAACAGGGAAATGCAGCAAAGCAGTAAAACTGCCCCGGTACTACTGGTTAATTGCTTTATCGTCATGCTCTTCCTCCTCGATGTATTGTATATACTGCCCGAAACCGCCAGGGCAGCGTTTTAATTTAAGCTGTTAGATACAGTTGCAGTACGATAGCGGGAAAGTAACGTAATCGAACCGCTAAAGACCATACCCAAATAGGGGTAACTTATAACCAACCCGGTCAGGATCGTCAAGCCAACGGCAGTTTTTGTATGCACTAGTGGGTATTTGATCTGCCCTCCAGGGTTGGTAAGGTTGCTGCCGAAATTAGTCGAATCCGTTAACCATATCAAATGAGGAAACATCATGCCCGTCCGTCTTGTAGCAATAACCACGGTCATTTTGTCGATGTATATGCTGCCCGCCGCAAGTCAGGAGAATAGTCCGACTTCGGAGCCGTCCGTCAGTCCCCAGGCGCCAAGCCCGTTGCAGAATCCATTTTACCTGTTTCCATGGCTGGCGAATACCACCCCGGGCCTGTCGGCCGAAATCAATGCCCAGGGATTATCCAGCGAATGGATGAACATGCAGTGGATGATGATGATGGCCAGCCATTTTATGAACGCGCCGATCGACGAGGCTACCCGTTTCGGCATTCTGGATGCCATGCTGCGTGCGGCCAATACCCAGATGCTCGAGGGTATGTTTGGCGGGCCAAACCAGGCCAGGATGTGGATTCCCTCGCAGAGCAGGCGTGATATTCCGCCCAATACCGTTTCGGACTCGCTCTCGGACGAAGCCAAGCGCAACATGTATCAGGGTTTGATGATGCTGAGCCCATTATCCCTGCGCGACATGATTTCGATCATGGCGGACAAGATGCCGGTGGCCGAAGATGTCAGTTTCGACGATGCGGTCGACTCGATGAAACTGCGCGCCAATGAAATCAACTTCAAGTTTGTCGGTCACAGCCCGCTGTGGAAGGACATTGTCGCGATTACCGGTGACGAAAATACGCCGCGGGTCGAGATCTTCAACTTTTGCGATGCCTTGGTCGCGCGCAAGGTGCTGGATCATGCGCCGGAATTTATAGTCTTTATTCCCTGCCGTATCGCGTTGATCGAGGATGCCGACCGCAAACTCTGGGTTATGACGCTGGACTGGGACGTCAACTGGCTCAACCTGGCGCAGAATCCGAACAGCGTGCTGGACAAGGAGTTGCGTGAAGAGGCGATCAGAATCCGCGAGGGAATACGCTACATCATGGAAGGCGCCGCGAGCGGCGACTTTTAAGCGAATGCAGGCGACCTGGCGAGTGCGCCAGGTCATCCAAAATTAAACGAACTTCAGGAGTTCATTATGAATAACAACCGCATCATCAAATTATTTCTAGCGCTAATGCTGGGTTTGACCAGTAGCCTGGCGAACGCAGCCGAATCGACCCCGGAAGGGGAAGCGAAGGGCCAGGACGCGATATCATATGCGATGCAGAAATCGATGGATCCCAACGTCTGGACCAGGCTCATGAACAGTATGATGAGCGGCGAGTTGCAGGGCCAGCCGATGATTGCCTCCTGTGTCGAATGTCATACCAGTGAAGATATCGCGCGCTATCAAAAAGATTATGGCGGCATGATGCATGCGATGAATCCGATGATGCATGCGGCTAATCCCCAGTTATACGGCGATGCCACCAGCGGGATGATG
>JAOTYD010000093.1 GCA_029862005.1 Gammaproteobacteria bacterium
TGTCAATGTGGCGCACGATTCGCTCGCGCATTCCTTCGACACCAATCTCCCTGATCAGGGCCCAGACGACGATACCCCGGCAGGGTGCACTCAACTCGACGCCATAGTTGTAATAAGGAATCCCGAAATTGTCCAACGAATGTTCGACTTGGGCATTCGCCGTATCGAAATCATCAATCGTCGAACCCTCCAGGTAATCGGCCGGTTCCTGGGTGAAAGCGCGTTCCAGCAGATCGCGATCATGTACAAATGTCGCTGCAACCCCGACCGATGCACCCAGCCATTTATGCGGATCGACGATGACTGAATCGACCAGCTCGAGGCCTTCGTAAAGATGGCGCAAACGTTCATCCAGGATACCCGGCAACCCGTAAGCCCCGTCCACGTGCAACCAGATACCACGCTCCCGTGCGAGTTCACTTATCGCGCTGAGCGGGTCGATGGCGCCCGTATTAGTGGTACCCGCATTGGCGACAATCGCCATTGGCAGGATATCGTCGCGAATATCCTGTTCTATGGAGGCTCGCAGTGCATTGACGCGCATACGGCCCTGATCGTCACAGGCAATCGGTTTTATCGCCCGCCGCCCGATTCCGAGAACGCCACCGGCTCGCTGTATCGTGTGGTGACATTCGCTACTCGCGTAAACGCTGACCGCGCGGTTGACACCATCGCGCGCCGGGTCATGACCTGTTTTCTCAAACGCGGATTGCCGCGCGCCACCGAGCCCAACCAGGTTTGCGACCGAGCCACCGCTGCTATAAACACCTTGCATCTTGCCAAGGCCACACATCTGCGCGAGCCAGTCAAGCGACAACTCTTCAATCAGGTTAAACGCCGTGTTTGTATAGCGTTGCGGCGAGGCAATACTGGCAGCGGCCGACGCCAGGGTTGCAGCGCTGGTACCCCCGGTGGTGATAGTTCCCACATAACCCGGCCTGGCTATTTGTGAACCATTAGGAATAATACTTTCAACAAGCTCCCGGATCACAGCATCGATGCCGACGCCATGCTCTGGTAACGGTATGTTGAGGACAGCCTTCCAGTGATCCTGACGCGCGACCGCATCGGGATTTTCAAACTTTAAATACTCATCGAGCCCCGCACCGACTCTCGATAACAGGTCCTGCAGGTTACCGACCTCGGCCTTGTCCTTTGACATATATATTTCTCTGGCACTGATAGATTTGTTCCCGCACTAACATTATCCGCTCGCGGCAAGCGACGCAATCCGCAAACGAAATTCCGCCCCGGGATCACAATTAACGACGTCAACCTCGGCGCACATTGCAGTTGCGAGTTGATGCACCAGCGCAAGCCCGATACCGGTACCGACGGTTTCGCGCGTGAGCTCGTTCTCGGAGCGATAAAACAGTTTGAAAATCTTCTTCATCTGGTCCGGATCGATACCGGGACCGTAATCGCGCACCGAAAACTGGAGCTTGCCGTCCTGCATCTGCTGATATCGAATATCAATTTTCTTCTGCGCACCATTCGCAGAAAACTTGACCGCGTTATCCACCAGGTTGATGAAGATCTGGATGAACCAGTCGATATCGATTTCAATTCGGGCGGCTTCGACCTCGGTCTCACCATGGATTAATAGCTCAAACCCGGAAGGCTCGAGTTGTGATTCAAGCCGGGGTCTGAGTTCGGCCATCGCCTCGCCGACGGTCATGCTATTGAGACTACCCCCCTGCTCATTGCGTGACATGCGCGCCAGCTGCAGCACGTTATTGATCAGGCGCGTGAGTCGCTCGGCCTCGTAGAAGATAAAATCATAATAGGATTTGCGCTTGGTCTCGTCGGCCCAACCCTCGCGTAGCATCTCTCCATACATGCGGATCGACGTAAGCGGGGTTTTAAGTTCGTGGCTGACCGCGGAAACAAAATCCTGTTGCTGTCGTGCCAGCGCGAGTTGTCGCTGGCCCAGGCGCAACAGCATAAGGCAGCCTCCAACCAGCACAATCGTGATCACCAGGGCCGACCAGATGATAACCTGACCGCCCGCGCCGATCGGTAAACGCGCCAGGGTATAAATCAGCTCGATATCACCGAACGGCGCGATCAAACGGCTCTGGTACAGCAACTCGTTACTCGCCTGCTCGGCACTGGGTTGGTACAAGCGGCTGTATTCGGCGGCGAAGTTTTGCAGGATCGAACCGCGGTAAGCAACGATCAGCTTGCTCATTGATGACAGGCTCGATTCACGAAAGGCGGGTGCGATCAACCGATCAATGAAGTCGGACTGATCGATCAGTATTCCCTGCACGTAACGTTCATTGTCGTGCCAGACACGTCGAAACAGGACGAAATGCCCGCTATCGAGCAATGCAAATTCCATCGGCTCGACTTCACTTTCGAAAGTCTGAATCCGAATCGCCTGCTGATTCATGACCGGTTCGGTTGCAGCCACTTCCGCATCTTCCGCGGATCTTTTTGCCAGGATTGGCGCCTGCTCGAGCACCGCCTGCGGCAGGTTTACCTTTTCCTTGCGCGAACGCTTGGCTTCGGACTGTTGTTGTACCTGTAGCCGTTTCGTTTCCGGTTCGACACCGGCCGCGACCTGATAGCTGTCTTCGAGTTTCAGGTCCTTGACCTGGTCGACAGGCGCACGACTTTCGGCAGGCTCCGACAATTTACGCGTGGTTAACTCGTCAAATGCAGACTGACCCAGGTTAACACGATCATCCGTCGCCAAACTCGAATCGGCACTATCGAGCTCCATGGTGAGACCAGGTTGATCGGCACGTTGCAGCGCGATTTCCTCTGCGGCCACGGCTTCACCGCGTAGCGCGGGTGTCGCCGCGATAT
>JAOTYD010000094.1 GCA_029862005.1 Gammaproteobacteria bacterium
AACGCGTTCTGGAAAAAGAGTGGATTGATACCGGTTCTCTCCTTCGATGAAGCCGCTCATGGATCGCCCCTTCAATGGAAAGGTTTATTTTACCTTTCAGCCAGGAGTTTTCACACAGCCTCGGCCGTTCTCAGAAGCTCAACATGTGCGTTTGATTGTCTCCTTTGGGTGGGTATTCGTAGATAGCTCAGTTTCACCCTTAGGACTCGAACCGCGAGTTCAGGCAAACGCCTGTAACATGGCATTGCGCACCTGCCAGGCCTGTGTGTCGGTATTGGCGTCGATGTCTTTGAGCGTAATCACTTGGCCCTGCTTGATCGGCGCGGTTAGTTTGACTTCGCTGGCAAGGCCTATCGGCAATGCCTGCACACCGATACTGGCATCCGCTGGCATGATCCGGCCCCAGACGGTATAGCCGCCTTCACCATCGAGGATTTCGTCGATTTCGAGATCGCGCTTGGCCACCGCGGCCACGTCGGCGTTGAAGCCCACTGGTGTACCGGTGGGTTGGCCACGTAACGCGGCGCTCAGAATCGAGATGTTGAGTTCCAGGCCAATTAAATGAAAGGGTTTGAACATCGCCGAGTAACGGCCGCTGTCGTCAGTGTTCATGCCGTATTGCCGAAAACATGCCGCGCTATAGTCATTGGGCGATTCGAACACGCAGTACACGCCCCAGCGCAGGTCGCGGTCGATGGGTTTGCCATTACGCTCGAGACTAGAAACCACTTCCACTTGACCAGAAAACTCGAGCTGCCCGCCGACGCTTTGAGGTCGCAGCACCTGTGCGAGATCATCCGCACTGCAGGGCGGGAAGGCGAGGCCATTGCTGGGCGCCTGTAATCCCGCAGCGTTGGCGATCGCTGCCATTTCGATGCCGGACTTGGTGCCGTCGAGGAAGGAATTGAACATCTGGCTGCGCATGCCGGCGGCCTTGGCTTCCACCGCGCTCAGACCGTAATGCGACCAGACCGTGTCCGGGGTCGAATCGTGGTAGCTTGGCAGATATTTGGTACCTTTGCCGGCCGCGACCACGTTAAAGCCGCAGCTGCGCGCCCAATCGATCATTTCCATGGTCAACGCTGGTTGATCGCCGTAGGCCATCGAGTAAACCACGCCGGCTTTTTGCGCCTGTTGTGCGAGGTAAGGACCGGCTAGCACATCAGCCTCGACATTGACCATAACGATGTGCTTGCCGTGGGCGGCGCAGAGCAGTGCGTGCTTGATGCCGGCCGCTGGATTACCGGTGGCTTCGACCACGACATCGACTTTGTCCCCGCGAATCATGTCCTCAGCGTCATCAACAAACTCGGTATTGACCACCCGGGTATCATCCCAGCCGACCTCGCGGCATCGCACGGTAGCCTGGGCGGGATCGAGATCCGCGATGGTAGTGACCACCAGTCCCGGAGTGGTCGGTACCTGGGCAAGGAACATCGAACCGAATTTGCCGGCGCCGATCAGGCCGACCCGTATTGGCTTGCCGTCGGTCGCGCGCTGAATCAGCGATGAATAGAGATACATGGAAGTACCAGGTTTACGCGACCAGTTCGAGCAGCGTATCGTCAGACAGCGGCTCAATCGGGTTGAAATCGCGATGCGCGACCCATTCTGGTCGCTTGAACTGGCGGATATGGTTGTCTACGTGGCACAGGGATAGATACACGATGGTGCGGTCCATCGGACTGATGTTGGGTGGACTGGCATGCACCAGCAGGCTCGAAAACATCAGCATTGAACCCGCATCACCGGTGGGAGCGACGCATCCGCCCTGGTCATAAAGCTTAGTAACGGTTTCCCGATCCAGGGTCCACAGTGGGTAGCTGGTGGTTTCGAGGTCATGCCCAGCTTCGACCACGCCCTGCTTGTGACTGCCCGGGATAAACAGCAATGGGCCGTTAGCCGCGGTGACGTCATCCAGAAATACGGCGATATTCATCGCGCGCGGTTCGGGCATTAGATCATCGCGCGCCCAGGTACCGTAATCCTGGTGCCATTGCCAGACATCGCCATCGAATGCAGCCTTGGCGTTAACTTTGTACTGGTGCATGTAAACCGGGCCATCAAGCAACTGCATCACTGGTTCGATCAGGCGCGGATGCGCGCCGAGTCGGCGGAAGGCATCGTTATAGGTATGTGCGGCGAAGGCAGTGCGCGCGACACCCGTTTTCTCGCGCCAGACTTCCTCGCGTTGTAACGCGTAAACATCGAGTGCGGCCTGCTTTAGAACTCCTATTTCCTTGGTGCTGAAGGCGTTGGGGAAAAACAGGTAGCCGTCCTGTTCAAATTTTTCGGTTTGTTGCTCGGTTAGTTGCATGGGCTCGAAAACTTGTTCACAAGCTTGATATATTACTTCAAAATCACACTTCATTCCTGTTATTGGTGCCATCCCCGCGAACACTTCAAAAGGATCAGTGTCGATTGATTTGATATTCTAATTGAGTGTCCGTTCCTGGCCGTTTCGAGAAGCACAGGTAATTCTTACGGGCGTCTCCTTTGGAGAAAGCCGACCCTCAGAATCAGGAGTTGAGCGGCGAAAACCAACCCGGTTCGGACGTGAGCAAGTAATCGATTGGTCAACAGGATTAATAGTAGGCCATGGCGAATCTTAAGAGAACTCGGCGGGATCGGGCGATATTTCAGAGCCTGCGAAGCTCCCTGTGCAGTGCATGTCTGAAATTAAAACCGACAAGCCGGGCCATTTAGGTGTAAGGTGGTCGCTCTTGCCTCTCTCTATTTGCTTTTTATTTCCCAACTAGAAATCCTGATCGGCAGGAATTGCATAGCATCAACTGCCGGTTCATGGATGTTC
>JAOTYD010000095.1 GCA_029862005.1 Gammaproteobacteria bacterium
GTTAACCGTGTATCGCGCGCGTGATTTCGACCATGCCGTCAAGCTGGTAACCGACATACTGAACGTGCAGGGGAAGGGACACTCGTGCGGTATCCATACCAGTAGCCCGGAGCAACCGGCACGACTCGCCGAGGAACTTGACGTCGTCCGCGTGCTCGTCAACCAGGCGCACACTTTCGGTAATGGTGGCAGTTTTAACAACGCGCTCAATTTCACGCTGAGCATGGGCTGCGGCACCTGGGGCGGAAACAGTATCAGCGAAAATCTGAATTACCGGCATTTCATCAATATTACGCACCTGGTTAGAGAGGTCGAAGAGGACAAACCTTCCGAGGAAGAACTGTTCGGTGCTTATTTCGCTCGCTACGGGAAAGACTGACGATGGATACGGTACGCGCCTGCATCGAGCACCACGCCGATGCAACCCCTGACCGCATATTCCTGATAGCGCCGGAGAGCGGCGAGTCACTCAACTTTGCACAGTTGAAATCAGCGGTTGATGGAGTTGGGCTGCAGCTCGACCGACTGGGACTGCCGCAGGGTGCAAAAGTTGCTTTCCTGTTGAACAACGGCGATTGGGCGCTGCGCCTGTTTCTCGGGGTCATGGCCAGCAACCGTGTGATCGTGCCACTCAACGCGGTGGCCGGTATGGTGCAGCTGGTGCACGTGCTCGACCACTCGGATTCGGAAGTCGTGTTCGTGGGACCCGAGTATCGCGACAGGCTCGATGAAATCATCGCGCAGATTGAACGCCCGATCCAGGTTATCGAAACCACCGATGAGGGCCCGGGCTGGCCGGACAGTGAAACCGCACTGGGGAGCCCGCCGTCACCAATACCGGAGGACACCGCGCTGTTGCTGTATACCTCCGGTTCCACCGGTCTACCCAAGGGCGCGGTGCTGAGCCACCGGGCGGTTACCAGCGGTGGGCGCAACGTAACCGAGGGACACCAGCTGAAGCCGGAGGACCGGGCGCTTTGCGTACTGCCGGTATATCACATCAATGGCGCCATGGTGACCGTTTCGGCGCCGCTCTACAGCGGCAGCAGCGTGGTCATGCCGAAACGCTTCAGCGCGACCGACTACTGGCGACTGGCAGCCGAACATCGCTGCACCTGGAGCAGCATCGTGCCCACCATAATCAAGTACCTGCTGGATCGTGCCGCACAGGAGCCGTTTAATTTCGGCAACGATGAGCGTCTCGCCGCGTTCCGATTCGCGCGCTCGGCATCGGCGCCTTTGGCGGCGGTCACGTTGGATCAGTGGGAGCAGACTTTCAAGGTGCCGATGATCGAAACCCTCGGCCTGACGGAAACCGCGGGTACCGTCGCGAGCAATCCGTTACCGCCGGCACCGCGCAAACCAGGTTCGGTCGGATTACCCTACGGCAACGAAATCCAGATTGTCGATGACAAGGGTAACGAATGTGCGCCAGGGGTGATCGGCGAACTCGTTATTCGCGGCAGCAATCTGCTCGAACACTATTACAAGAATCCGCAGGCAACCCGGGATTCAATCAGGGACGGCTGGTTCTACACTGGCGATCTTGGTAACAAAGACGAGGAAGGCTATATCTATATCACCGGCCGCTCCAAGGAATTGATAATTCGTGGTGGCGAAAACATCGCGCCGCGAGAAATCGATGACGTGCTCTACAAGCACGAGGCGATTCTCGAAGCCGCGGCCGTCGGCGTCGATGATGAAAACTACGGCCAGGAAGTGGTTGCCTGCGTGGTGGTTCGCGACGGTTTCCAGTGCAGTGAGGATGAACTGAAGTCTTTTTGCGAGGCCGGGGTGGGTAAGTACAAGGCTCCCAAGACTATTTACTTCTTCGATGATTTGCCGAAAGGGCCGTCGGGCAAGATTCTCCGCCTCAGACTCCCCGATCTGATCGAAAAACAGCGTCAATAGCCTTGAGTGTTGTCCGCCGTGCCGGCCTCCGAGTCTATACGACGGATCGCGGCATCCGCAATTCGAAAGATATTTGCAGGCCTCGCTGGATCCCGCGGTCAAGCCGCGGGATGACAATGATATGGATTAGGTCGTGTAGCGTATCGGCTCGGCGGTCGCAATGACGCCTTGTAGCTAAGGATCTGGTTCTTCCTTGTCTTCTGGATCGGCAGGTTCGGCTGGCTGCTTGCGGTAATACACTTCCGGCAGGTAATTGCTGAAAGCGAGACCATATAACTCCCAGACGGTGACAAACAGGGACGCGATCAGCGGGCCGATAAAGATACCGGCGATACCGAACATAAAGATGCCGCCAAGCGTGCCGAAAAAGATCATCAATTCATGCATCTTGGTGTCTTTACCCACCAGTATCGGTCGCAGCACGTTATCCAGGCTGCCGACAATCAAACCGCAGAAAACCAGTAATCCGACGCCACCGGCGACACTACCCTGCAGGATCAGGATGATAGAGGCGGGAAGCCACACCAGTGCCGAGCCAACGCTCGGTATGACTGACAGCACGGCCATGATCGTACCCCAGAATACCGCATTGTCGATGCCGGCAACGGCGAAAGCGCCACCTGCCAGGACGCCCTGTAATAGACCGATCATCATGGTTCCCTTGACCGTCGCCCGCGTGACGGAAGTGAACTTGTTCAACATCAGACTTTCATCTTCGCTGTTCAATGGCAGGTAATAGAGGATCTTTCTGATCAGCTTGTCGCCGTCCATCTGCAGAAAATAGACGGTGTACAGAAAGACAAAGATCATGAACAGGAAGTTGGCAGTCCCCAGCGTCGCCTGG
>JAOTYD010000096.1 GCA_029862005.1 Gammaproteobacteria bacterium
CCTTTCGATAGACATCACTCTGATGTAAACAAAGCATTACCCCGTTAGCCCGGGGTAGAATTTCCGTGCGATATCCGGATAACTGCGCACCCAGCGCTGCCAGTATTTCTCACCAAAGACGTCGGGGCGAACCCGGCTCGCCATGCCGCCGATACCAGTGGCCATCTCTGAACGCGAAGCCATCAGTCCCTCGCTACGATGACGCGCACTGGCTTTAACCTGTTCCACGAGGTCTGAACCTAACGGCAGCGGTTCAAGTACCGTATTCAGATCCGGGCTGTAAAAAAATGCCGATGAGTACCGTTCGCTACCAGCTTTATTGACGACACGATGCGGCGTGGCGATAAAGTAATTGTGCGTTACCAGTTGCAACAATTCACCCGTATTAACCACCAGGCTCCCCGCTACCGGATCCACCGGGTGCCAGCTGTCATCATTTGCCTGCGCTTCGAGTCCCGGATTTTCATCCTGCAGCAATAGTGTCAGGAATCCTGAATCCTTGTGTATCCCGACTCCCTGGCCGCCATCGAGGGTTTGCGGATAACGAATCAGTTTCAGGTATGGCGAGGGATTCTCCCCGAATACCTGTTCTATATGAAGTTCGTCGAGGCCCAGCGCGAGCGACATCATGCGCAGAATTTGTCGGGAAAGCCCGGACAGGCGCGAAAAATAATCGCTGACGGTTTTGCGAAAACCCGGCAGCGCCGCCTCGGGAGGCCATTGATTGGGGCCCACCAGTGCCATGTAATAAGGGTCCGGGTCGGCAATGACATCGCGCTCGACACCGATATCGATCTGCTCGCGGTAGTCGATCTCGTTGTTGGTCAATTCCGAGCCCAGCTGTTCCCAGCCGCGAAACTGCGGTGAACGCTGCTTGTCGATGTCAGTCTTGATGTTCGCGGGCAATGAAAAGAAGTCCTTGAGTATCGCCAGGTATGCATCGCTGACCGGTTTGGGGATGCCATGATTGATCACGTAGAAAAACCCGACCTTATGGCACACCACGCGCACTTGCCTGCAAAGCTCGAGCCGTTGCTGACTGTCACCGGTAAACCAGGGTTCCAGGTCAATTATCGGGATCTTGTGGTTCATCCGATTTGAGCAGACAAGGTCGTTATCTCTGTGAGAGGATAGCCGTAAATTATAACCGAATATGGCAACGTCCATGATTAGCTATCTGGCCGATACTGTCGTCGCGCTGGTCGCGATATCGCACCTCGGATTCCTGGTGCTGGAAATGTTCCTGTGGGAAAAACCGGTGGGCTTGCGCGTATTCAGACAATCCGCGGAACGGGCCGCGATAACCCGGATTCTGGCTGCAAACCAGGGGCTCTACAATGGCTTTCTCGCGGCAGGCCTGTTGTGGGGGCTGATACCTGGCGCTGAGGGCAGCTCAATCAAGATTTTCTTTCTTGCCTGCGTTATCGTTGCCGGGATATTCGGCGCGGCTACCGTGAGCCGCCGGATTTTCTGGATCCAGGCCGCGCCAGCAGCGCTCGGCCTGGCGCTGGTATTGTTATCCTGAGGGTTATAGGAATGAATATCTTAAGAATCGCTGCTTTTGCGGACGCCGATCGAGGCGGTAATCCGGCGGGTGTCGTGATTGCCGACACGCATCCGGACGATTCCGAGATGCAGCGAATCGCGGCCGAAGTCGGTTATTCCGAAACCGCTTTTGCGATGCCGCAAGGGGATGCCTGGCGGGTGCGTTATTTCTCGCCCGAATCCGAGGTGCCATTCTGCGGCCATGCGACTATTGCCCTCGGGGCAGCGCTTGCGCTAAGGAATGGCAACGGTGTATACAAGCTGAAACTTAACCATACCGATATCACCGTCGAGGGAGAGAGCAGCGATGGAACACTTTTCGCCGCACTGCAATCCCCACCCCCCCACAGCGCACCGATGCCAGACCAGTTACTGGACGAGGTGCTGTCGCTATTTGGCTACCAGGTCAGTGATCTCAGTACCGAGATTCCACCGGCACTTGTTAATGGTGGCGCCGATCACCTTGCAGTCTGTCTGAATTCTCGTGCGGCGCTGGGATCGATGCATTACGACCTCGATGCCGGACGCGAACTGATGAACCGGGAAGGCGTGATCACAATCCTACTGGCGTACGCCGAAAACCCGCGCCGGTTTCATACCAGAAACCCGTTTGCGTCTGGCGGAGTTTACGAGGACCCGGCCACCGGTGCCGCGACCGCTGCATTTGCAGGCTACCTGCGCGATCTCGATTGGCCCCACGGCGGTTCAATTGAAATCATACAGGGTGAAGACATGGGCATGCGTTCCCACCTCAGGGCGGACATCGGCGCTGAACCGGGCGGCTCGATCCGGGTTTCCGGCAGCGCCCGTATTATGGAGGCTTGAACAACATGAAAATAACGATAGCTGGGCACCGCTTCGATGCCGATTTCGAGGATGTTAGGTCGCCCGCTACCTGCGATTCATTTCGAGCAGTAATGCCATTCGAAAGCGAAGTCGTGCACGTGCGCTGGAGCGGCGAGGGTGTCTGGATACCGCTTGGTGACCTGGACTTCGCGGTCGGTTACGAAGATGCGACCGCCTACCCCGCTCCCGGACAGATCCTGCTGTATCCAAAAGGGAAAAGTGAAACCGAAATCCTGATCGCCTACGGCAGCGTTCAGTTCGCATCGAAGGCAGGCACGC
>JAOTYD010000097.1 GCA_029862005.1 Gammaproteobacteria bacterium
CATCGGCACTTATGACCGGACTTGAAAATCCATGGGATATGGCTTTTTTACCTGACGGCACAATGTTTTTTACTGAAAAATGTAAAGGTCTTTCAGTCAGAACAAAAAATGGAAGTGTGAATGCACTATACGGAATGAAGGGCTCTAGTGGCTACCGCGATTCTGGTAGCGATCTTTTCTGCGAAGGTCAGGCCGGCATGTTGGGCGTAGTTGCGGATATCAACTTTGCAAAGAATCGTACGCTTTACGTTTATTCCACTTCTTCCAAATATCATGGTTCCGGTTGCAAAACCAATTTTGAAAAGTGTAACGGAAACATTGTTATGAGGTTTAACGTCAGTGACGACCTGAAGAGCGTTTCTAACCGCAGCGATATCGTTACGGATATTCAATACAAGCCATTCGAGTCGAACCAGCCATTCGGCGGGCCCGGCGCTCACAATGGCGGCAGGATACGTATTGGACCGGGAGGATTCCTCTGGGTAGCTGGCGGTGATCGTCACAGAGGAATTTGTCCTCAAGACGGTCAGTTACTCTGCGGTAAAGTACTGAGGATCGATGGAGACGGTAACGCACACCCCGGAAACAACCCGCCTGAGGGCTTTGACAAGCGTATCTACACTTATGGGCATAGAAATGTACAGGGTATAGATTTTCGTCCAAGCGATGGTAGAGCGTTTACTGCAGAGCATGGCCCATGGCATAACGACGAGATTACCGCATTGGTAAATGGTGGTAATGCCGGTTGGGATCCTGCAGAGAAAAGAGGCGGCAGAGGCGCATGCCCGGACAAGTACTGCGGTTATGAACCAAAGCAAATGGACGCCGTGGATCCTGCGGTACGTGCTGCCTATACCCCGATGAGTGATACTCGGTTTAAAGATCTGATGCCGTCTGCCTGGAATAACAATGGTTTTTCTCAAGGTACCGGATCTGCCGCATTCCTCAAAGGCAGCAACTGGGGTATCTATGAAGGTCGTTTAACCGTTGGCATCATGGGCATTGCTTTCGGTGATACGCCGCCTGGATCCCGTATAGACATAATCGATATCGCTCCTGACGGATTAGGAATACGGGGTATCGTGCGTATGCCGCTTGGATTCTCAAAGAGATTTCGCGGTCTGGTAATGGGGCCGGATAATGCGCTGTATGCTTCTACCGATGAAGGTGAAATCTATAGAATTACAGCTGAATAAGAAGTAGTTAACTGAAATATATGCTCGCGTTATGAAAGTAACGCGAGCTTTTTTTTGCCCACATGTCCGCATGCTCCTTTCATTGGGGCGCCGACGGTCTGTTGATTGCCTTGAAGCGTTCTCGAATCCTGTTGAGCCACTTCAGTATCAGGTCTAATTCTGCCTTTGCCACACTACCCGACAAATTTATCGAGCTACTGCTTACACAGGATGTCAGCCAGACGTTGCGTAGCTGAATTCGCATTTATAGACACCTTTGGTTTCTGCTTGGTGTCAGTTGCCATTGCCGGAGTGGTCCAGTTTTTATCGGAGTAAAACGTACGTTGCAGTGTTGTTTCGGAGTACTCGGCGCAATCTATTTTCATCAAGCTCTGATAGCTCGAGGCTCCCATAACAGAGGACTTATATCGAATTCTATTCCAAACGTTAACGAGATTACCGTTGTTTTGCACTCGCGCGTCGTCGAAGAAAAAGACATCGCCATTCGCCCGGGTCGAATACTCAACCCACTCCGCCATCGTATTGCACGAAAAGGTTAGCAGGAGTATGGGTAGTAGTTTTTTCAAGATCATGCCTAACATCTGCACACAATAGTAGGCCATTGCCGACGGGGCTTGCAAGCGGGTGCTGGAAGTGGTGCTGGATCTGGTCGATGACGGACTGACCCCCAATACTGGCCAGGGCCTTACCCCTGAGCGGGGTCCAGCCCATGAGCGAAGCGAATGGCCGAGGATATCACTGCCGAAGGCTCCATCGCCGCCTTCAGCCAGAGCACCGAAAAATCGATTATCCGTCGGCTCGCGGCCGAGTCCGCCGACCACGAGAACGCGGCCGGGCAGCAACGGCAGATGCTGTATTTGCGATGATGTTTTCCGGAAAAGCAGCGAAAAACGGCATCAACCCAATGCGAGATTAAACAGGGTCAGTCATAGCCGATTCACGACTGACGATTTACGACCATCCACTCAATGCAGATGGATTCGGCTATCATTTATTTGATGCGGAAGGAACCGCCACGGAAAAAAAGAACTGGTAGTCGATGGTTGCCTGCAAACACTGATACACAATAGTGCCACCGCTTCTTATTTTGATACCGAAACCACCGGACACGCGAGCCGCGGGCCCAGGTCGACGCTGGGTGTCAATCTACACCAGGTTGAAATCGCCAAAGGTTCCGAAGACCTGGCGACACTGCACAGTGGTGAATATCTGGAGCTCACCGATTTGGGCCGATTCGGGGGACAGTTTACTTTATTAAGAATATGCTGTTTACAAATCGGGTACGATGAAAACGGTATACTGTCCCCGGAATTGCGGTCACTCCAATCGCCAGGCCAGGTTAGAAAGTCGCAAATACCTCACCCATGTGGGGGTGTATCGAGTCACCATCGATCAGGCCGGCTTCAACCATGTCAGCAAAGGATTTGCGGGCGGTCTCCGTAGCCGCGTCCATG
>JAOTYD010000098.1 GCA_029862005.1 Gammaproteobacteria bacterium
GGTTATGAGCATTGGCATGCGTAACTCGAATACGATGGCGATTGCACCCACAGCGACGATTTCGAACATCTGCGGGGTCAGCCAGTCAATCGAACCGATATACCAGAACCTGTTTGTCAAATCGAATCTCTCCGGTGAATTTACCGTGGTCAATCCTTACCTGGTGGACGATTTGAAGCAGCAGGGCCTGTGGGACGAGGTCATGGTCAACGATCTGAAGTATTACGATGGCAGCGTACAGCACATTGATCGGGTTCCGGAAATATTGAAAGCCATATATGCGACCGCGTTTGAAGTCGATTCGCGCTGGCTGGTCGAAGCAGCATCGCGTCGGCAAAAATGGATCGACCAGGGGCAATCGCTCAATCTTTACATGGCCGAGCCATCCGGTAAAAAGCTCGACAACCTGTACAAGCTAGCCTGGGTACGTGGCCTCAAAACCACCTACTACCTGCGATCGCTCGGTGCGACCGCGGTTGAGAAATCGACAACCCAGGAACCCGAACCGACATTGGATCCTGAGCCTATAGTTTGCTCGATACTCGATCCGGATTGTGAAGCGTGTCAGTAACCAGAAGCAGATAAAAAAGTAGGAGAAATCAATGTTGAACTGGGATGAACCATTAAGCCCACAAGCACCAAGAGCAGCGGAGCCGGCGATGGAGGCACCTTTTGTGAATACGGAGCCAGCGGTTATTCCGCGGGCACGCGAACTGCCGCCTGAAGACACCGGTGCCGGTGAAACATCCCAACCTACTGATCCGCAGTCGGCCAAGCCGGTAAATCCCGAAGATAAACGGGTTGTTAACGGTCTTACCGACATCAACCAACTGGCACCGTTCAAGTACCCCTGGGCCTGGGAATACTTCCTCAATGCCAACAAGAATCACTGGACTCCGCTTGATATAAACATGACCCAGGATGTGCATGATTATCAACACAAGCTCACGCTCGAAGAACGGCATGTTTATGAAAACGTACTGTCCTATCTGACAACGTCCGATATTCTAGCGATGCGCAATATCGGGCTGGCGGTGATGGAAAAGATGACCGCACCCGAACTACAGATTTACCAGGCGCGCCAGGTTTACGAAGAATCCATGCATACCTGGACCTACCAGCACTGCATCGAATCCCTGGGTCTCGATCAGGGTGAGATTTACAACCGTTACCGCGTGGTTCCGGAAATTCACCGCAAGATCCAGATGTGTAACAAGCGCCTTGACTCGGTGCTGCGCCCGGACATCGATCTGCGGGATCGTGACGAGCTCGAAAACTTCGTGCTCGCCTATACCTTTTTTGCGGGTGTGTTCGAAGGCACCTGGTTTTACAATGGTTTCAGCCCGATTTTTGCGTTGCAGCGACGCGGATTGATGAAAGGAACCGCAGAGCAGTTTCAGTACATCATGCGCGATGAAGTATTGCACGCCTCTTTCGGAATACGCGTCTGCAAGCAGATCGTACTGGAAGAAAATATCAAGCTCGATCCAAAAGTGATTCAGCAAATGTGGGACGAAGCAGAAGCCGCGGAAATGGAATACGCCAATTTTCTATTGCCGGATCCAATTCTGGGTTACAGCGCTGAGGACCATATCGCGCAATTTCGCTTCATTGCCAATCGCCGTGCCAACAAACTAAGCCATGCGATCCCGTTTCCGGGCGCCGAAAACGCGTTACCGTGGCTGGATGAGCAGGCTAACCTGAAAAAGGAGAAAAACTTTTTTGAGACCCGCGTGACCGAGTATCAAACCGGTGGCGCATTGAACTGGGACTAGCATTAACCGAATCAGAGTTACACGCGCTCTTCGGTTGTAACCTTCGGCCAGGATACCGGGATACCCCATATTCCGTTACCTGGCCATTTTTTTGCCGACGATAATAAAAATTCAGTTAGACAAACTGCCCAAGCTAACTCACAACCATCCTGAACCAGCAACAGCAAACAGCACCAAACAGTAAATATAGATCCTGCCCTGCTTAAATAGTTTTTCACTTGTACTGGTGTCTAACTGTGTTAGTTTGTTTACCGAATACTAATGCTCAATTTTAATCTATGGCCGAAAAATCTACTGGAACAGGTAGCTCCGGCAGAACTCAGGGTAGGCTGGCCGCAGTTTTTGCCATCTTCACGTTTATTGCTTGCAACGGAATGGTAATCTTGATTGCAGCATTCTCTATCATCGGAATCTCTGTCTCGATCAATCCACATATTCAGGCCGCGGCTATATCATTTTTTTTCCGTCACAACACTTGCGCTTGTTTTTAGGGAATTTATAAAGAATAGGATTATCAGCCCACTTGTCCTTGCCACCTTGGCAACTATCATAATAATTGGAACTATGTACATCCACTTCAACGAAATTATTGCATCTTTCGGTTTGCTCACGCTCTTGATTTCAGCCTTGTGGAGCTGGCAGGCTGGCCGAAAGTATTGTATGGGCAGAACAATTAGTTAATCGTTAACCTGGCCCCGAAAACGGACGCTCAGCAACGATCGATGGGAGTCGGCTAACGACCCAACTGAGACGCTCGATACTAACCAAATCCTATACATGCTTTTTATACCGACCTGATACACATCAAAGACAATCGATTTTTTAGTATTAGTATACGAGTGATATGGCATTTATACCTTTTG
>JAOTYD010000099.1 GCA_029862005.1 Gammaproteobacteria bacterium
CTGTTCGAGCTCGATCAAATCGAAGGTTTTCTGTTTGACACCTTTGCCTGCTATATCCTCGTAATGAATGGTGTCGCGGTCGAGATAGTACTTCGCCAGGGCATCCATATTGTGACGGCTCGCGGTTGAATTGAGTACATAGGATTCGAGCATGGTGTCATGCGCGATACCACGCATGCGAATGCCTTCGCCGATGAAAATATGCGCGTCGTACTTGATGTTCTGACCGATTTTTCCGATCTCCGGGTCTTCTAGTATCGGTTTCAGTGCGGCCAGCACCGCCGCTTTATCGAGTTGATCCGGCGCATCCTCGTAACGATGGGCGAGCGGAATATAACAGGCCTTGCCCGCCTCCAGACACAGCGATATACCGACCAGCTCCGCCTGCATGTAATCGATACTGGTAGTTTCGGTATCGACAGCAAAACTGTCTGATTGCCGCAGTCGCTGTAACCAATGCTCGAAGCGATTCTGATCGAGTACACATTCATAATCAGCGTCGACCCGGGGCACGGCGGGTACACTGCCGACGCCGGCGTTCTCGGCGCTTTCGGTCTCATCGTACCAGCGGGTGAAACCTAACTCGCGGTAGAGCGCGGCGAGTGCAGCCGGATCGCCCGCCTGCTGCTCCAGCTCATCGATACTGATTCCGGTATCACAATCGAGTTTGATCGTAGCGAGCTCATAAGACATCGGCAAAAATGACAGCGATTCGCGCAGATACTCTCCGATTTTGCCCTTGAAGTCGTCGGCATGCTCCATCACCGCCTGCAAACTGCCATACTCGCCTATCCATTTCGCGGCTGTCTTTGGCCCTACTTTGGGTACGCCCGGAATATTATCCGAGCTATCGCCCATAAGGGCGAGATAGTCGATAATCTGGCTGGCGTTCACCTGAAATTTTTCGACCACTCCCGCCTCATCCATGAAATGGTTATTCATGGTGTTGATCAAGGACACGTTGGCATTTACCAGTTGGGCCATATCCTTGTCACCGGTTGATATCAGGACCTTGTAACCCTGCTCGGAAGCCTGCTGGCTCATGGTGCCGATCACGTCATCGGCCTCGACGCCCTCGATACTGATCAGAGGCAAACCTCGCGCTTTGATAATTTCATGTAGTGGCTCTATTTGCTCGCGCAGATCATCCGGCATCGGTGGTCGATTCGCCTTGTACTCGGGGTAAATATCGTTACGGAAAGTCTTGCCCTTAGCATCGAAAACCACCGCCAACCTATCAGGCTGTTCCTCCTTAATTAGCTTATTAAGCATATTTAATACAAAGTAGATAACCTTAGTTGGTTCACCTGACGGGCTTCTTAGATCTGGCCCTGGCACGTGATAGGCGCGGAACAGGTAGGAACTGCCGTCAACCAGCACCAGTTTTTTTTGTTTCTCTTGATTCATATAGATGCGCTAAAATGCCGGGTTCTGAGACCGGATCATATTACAGCTGCATTGGCGACTTCGCCAGTTTGCGCTTTCCACTGGCTTATTTAATGTCTGTATTCACCACCGTCGAACCAACTCAACTCGAACGTTTCCTGAAGCGTTATGAGCTCGGCAGGGCCCGTGATTTCAGCCCTATTCCGGCTGGTATAACCAATACCAATTACTATCTCGAAACCGATCAGGGCAGTTATGTGCTAACACTTTACGAGCATCATAGCGACGATGAACTGGACTACATGCTTGGTTTACAGCAACACCTGGCCGACAAGGCGGTTTCCTGCCCGGCGCCGGCTAAAGATCGGCGCGGCGATTATTACTCGAGCCTGAACAATCGCCCGGCGGCGATCATCGACCGCCTGCCCGGCGAGGTAGAGACCGCACCGGCCATAGAACACTGTGCGCAGATAGGCACCGAACTGGCCAGATTTCATCTCGCCGGGCAAGACTATATGAAATCCAGGCCTAACCCCCGCGGCGTCGAGTGGTTGCTTGCCGCGGGCGATATGCTGGAGGCGGAATTGACCCCGCAGGAGCTCCAGTTGCTGACATCGACAATCGGCGACTATCGGGATTTCGATCACAGGCCGTTAGCGCACGGTGCCATCCATGCCGACTTGTTTCATGACAATGCTCTTTTCATCGACGCTGAGCTCGGTGGCATCATCGATTTCGACTATGCCTGCAACGACAGCCTGATCCTCGATATTGCGGTGCTGTTAAACGACTGGTGCATAGACGCGCGGGGCAATCTGGATGCGAAACGCGTGGCCGCGGTACTGGATGCCTATCAAAAGCAGCGCCGACTGGATCAAGCGGAAATAAGGGCACTGCCATTGATGCTGCGATTCAGCGCGTTGAGATTCTGGTTATCGCGGCTTTGCGACAAGGTTTTCCCGCCCAGCGGCGAGCTGACCTTTAGCAAAGACCCGAACTGGTTTCGCGAGCTGCTTGTATTGCGCAGCAATGAGATCGATCAACTTGAACAATTATTTCTCCCACATGACAT
>JAOTYD010000100.1 GCA_029862005.1 Gammaproteobacteria bacterium
GCCTGAATACGTTGAACCGGTTACTGATACCGAGCGAACGATCGCCAGGATCTGGTCGGAATTGCTCCAGGTTGAAAAAATCGGAATAGACCAGAACTTTTTCGATATCGGTGGTCATTCACTGCTATCTATCAGCGCTATTCAGAAAATAAGCAAGGAATTTGGTGTGCGAATCAGCCCACGTGATATGATGTTAAACACCCTGCAGCAGATAGCGAAATCTCTGCCGGATCAATTGGAGTCACGAGCTGAGACAGACAGCACCAAGGCAAGCAGGGATTCTGCCCTGACGCGTTTACGTGATCGGTTGATCAGCGGTCTTGGTAAGTAGTAGCGGCAGCATAGGTATATAAGCCAGAATGGAAAGCTTTTTCTTCGGCGACACTGATCGTATGTTATATGGTGTCTTCCACGCCGCGTCACAGGAGCGTTACAGGAATAGATCGGTCTTGCTATTGTATCCGGTCGGCCATGAGTACATGCAAATTCATAGGGCTTATCGCAGGTTGGCTGATTCGCTTTCAGATTTGGGTTTCGACGTACTGCGCTTCGATTACGCCTGCACAGGCGACTCTTTTGGCAACTTTGCAGAGGCAACAATAGATCAGTGGGCTGATAGCGCAGTGGTTGCCTACGATGAATTGCAGACAATGTCACCTGGGGCAAGAATTGATGTCGTTGCCCTTCGGCTAGGTACAGTGATAGCGAGACAACTCGCACAGCATCGTAAAATCCAGCGACTGGTACTGTGGGAGCCAAATTATTCAGACGCTTACTATTGGCAACAGACGGTAGACGTGATCAAGGATAAGGGTACGACGCGAGAAAATTTCATTGAGGGGGATGTTTTGCACCTCAATGGTTTCGCCTACGGACCATCGATAGGAAACAGCCTGCAATTAGGTAGCTGGGACAAATTTCCTGAAACCAGTGTCGCCGAAGTGCTCGTTGTGAGTGCTCGAGAAGAGTCGGTTTTTGCGGACTTCAAAAAAGTATTCAGTACCCGGGGCAAGCTGGAGGTTAGCAGTGTTACCGGGCCTGACGACTGGATGGCTGCGGATCCAGATGGCGGCATTATCCTGCCAGAGCCTTCTATAGTGAAGATTAGGCAATGGCTGTCTGCATGACATACTCTGAGCGAGTCATTTCAGTCGGCGCACCAACTCCATTGTCTGGAGTGTTTACTACTCCCGGAAGTACGCCCACGAAATCGCCTGCCTTGATCTTGCTGAATTCGGGATTAATGCATCGCGTAGGGACCTGTAATTTGTCAGTAAAGTTAGCAAGAGCTATCGCTAAAAACGGCATTCGGGCTTATCGATTTGACTCATCAGGTATTGGAGATAGTGAAACCAGGGCTTTTGGGGGATCATACGAGGAAAGACTGGTTAGTGAGATAATTGAGGTGATGGACGAGCTGTCGTTGCAGGAAGGAATAACGCAGTTTGTATTATGCGGTTTGTGTTCTGGCGCCGATTCAGCGCTGGCCACCGCCGCCGTAGATCCGCGAGTGGTCGGGATCGTACAGCTGGATCCGATGTTTTTCAGAATACTAAAATGGTACTTTTACCATTACTACCCAAGGGTATTGGATATTAATTGCTGGCTCGGGAAGTTCAAGCGCTTGTTCGGCAGGGATGGTCCATCGGAGAATCTACCTTCCGATTACTTGTTACCTGAAACTCTCGAAAATGCAAGGTATGATCCTGATCGACAGTCGCTAACATCGGCATACGAGAAACTTGTAAATCGTGGGGTAAAGGTTCTGGTTGTCATGACAACGGGGCAGAAATATTGTTACAACTCGCGTGGTCAGTTCCGCGAAGGGTTCGGCAAGGTCAATTTTGGCTCATTGCTTGAAGAGCATTATTTGCCCCAGGCCCAGCATATTATCTCCGCACCGGAAGATCAGGAATTTGTGGTTAATTTGGTGAAGCACTGGTCGGTGTGGGATCAATAGAGGCCTAATATGTAGGATGCATCACAACATCGTTGGACCATATTTATATACTCCTTAGGCTGCAAATCCATTTAAGGTGTTGTTCAGTTCTTTAGGGCCAATTTGGATCAACTTTCACAGCACCAGAATACTATTTAAATAATTGTGAAAAATGTAATGAAATTTATAGTAACCATCGATACGGAAGAAGATAACTGGGATAAATATAGTCGGACCGATAATCCTGTCGAAAACCTCAAGAAGATTGTCCCTTTGCAAGAAATCTTCGATCGCTACGGTGTCAGGCCAACTTAT
>JAOTYD010000101.1 GCA_029862005.1 Gammaproteobacteria bacterium
TCTGTCATCGAATAGCTCGCTGGCAGGTCCTGACTGCGTATCCGGTTGTAACTCGGTCATCTCGCCCGACGTTGCGAATATCTGTCCGCTCGGATCGAGCAGGCTGACACCCAGAATGCGTGGATCGGCCGTCAAGATGCGTTCCATGCCATCGACTAACTCGATGCCATCCGGCATCCGGTTCGCCAACGCGGCACTGGACGCGACGCGCGCCAGTTCCTCGAGATCGGTGAACTGGGCTGTTTTGAAATTGTTGTAAGAAGGGAAAACAATAATGAACTCGATCAGCACGATCGCGGCAAATACCACCAGGAACAGCCTGCGCGCGAGGCGAAAACGCAGCATCTGGCGCAGCATTGTCGTCCAGTGCATCGGGGTGCGCTGAGTCGGGGTCAAGGTTGCCATTACATGGTTATCGGCAGGTTATTCAATTGCATTAAATATAGCTAACAATTATTAAACTATTATAGTGTGTCATTGCCAGACTGCAGGAAACAGTAACTGACTAAACGACGTCGACGCCGGTGCCCGCTAGCAGATATACTGCGCCTTTTTTGCGGGTAAGCCTGTGAGTATCAAATCTGATCGATGGATTCGGCGCATGGCCGAGGCCGAGGGTATGATCGAACCTTTCGAGTCGGGACAGGTTCGCGAGTCGGCAAATGGCCGTATTATTTCCTACGGCACCTCGAGCTACGGCTATGATGTGCGTTGCGCCAGCGAATTCAAGATTTTTACCAATATCAACTCTGCGATAGTCGATCCGAAGAACTTTGACGATGAAAGTTTCGTCGATATACAGTCCGACGTCTGTATTATTCCACCGAATTCGTTCGCGCTGGCGCGTACCGTCGAATATTTCCGCATACCACGCAGCGTGCTGACCATCTGCCTGGGAAAATCAACATACGCGCGCTGCGGCATCATTGTTAACGTAACCCCGTTGGAGCCTGAATGGGAGGGACATGTGACGCTCGAATTTTCCAATACCACCCCGTTGCCGGCGAAGATCTATGCCAACGAGGGTGTGGCACAGATGCTGTTCTACGAATCAGACGAGGTCTGTGAAATTTCTTACAAGGATCGCGGCGGCAAGTACCAGGGACAAAAAGGCGTTACGCTGCCCAAAGCTTGAAACACCCTTATGCCGGGTCCAGCCGTGGGATGACAATACATAAACTTACTTGAGGTCGATGATTTTCCAGTCGCGGGATTCGGCGATTGCCTTTAATTCGTTATCCGGGTGAACGGCGATCGGATTATCCACCTGCTCGAGCAGCGCCAGGTCGTTGATCGAGTCGCTATAAAAGAAACTGCCCGCGAGGTCGTGATCGGTACTGGTCAGCCATTCGCGTAACACGGTGACCTTGCCTTCCCGGTAGGTTGGCGTACCGAGATAGCGGCCGGTATAGCGCTTAGCGACAATTTCGGGTTCGGTCGAAAGAATCGTCGGTACCTGCAGCAATGCCGCGATCGGTTCGGTGACGAACAGGTTGGTTGCACTGATAATGAGCAATTCGTGGTTTTGCTGGCGATGCTGATCGAGAAGCGCGGCCGCGCCGGGTACGATTATCGGTTTTATCCAGTTTTCAACGTAATCGGCTCTCCAGGCATGCAGTTCATCGAGGGTATAACGCGTGAGCGGCGCCAGTGCAAACTCGAGATAGGTATCGTTATCGAGCTCTCCGCGCTGGTAATCCTCGTAAAAAACCAGGTTTCGCTGGCGATATTCCTGTTCATCGACAATCTGCTTCTCGACCATGTATTCGCCCCACAGGTAGTCGCTATCACCTGCTAGTAGCGTGTGGTCCAGGTCGAATATAGCGAGTGTCATGGATTGCTTCCTGTGTATTGGCTTGATGGGTTCTCGACGTCTATGTCAGAATGAGCGGCCAAGATTCTAAACGATTTATGGCAAGCAGCGAAATGATTGACGCAGATGGCTACCGTGCAAATGTCGGAATCATATTGTGCAATAGCGCCGCCCAGGTGATGTGGGCGCGTCGTATCGGGCAGGATGCCTGGCAGTTCCCGCAGGGTGGAATCAGCGCCGATGAAGACCCGAGGGATGCGATGTATCGCGAGCTCTGGGAAGAGACCGGATTGAAACCGGACCATGTTTCGGTGCTTGGTGCTACCGATAGCTGGTTGCGCTACAAGTTGCCCAGGAGGCTGATGCGCCGTTCCGAGCCGCTTTGTATCGGGCAAAAACAGATGTGGTATCTGC
>JAOTYD010000102.1 GCA_029862005.1 Gammaproteobacteria bacterium
ACCGCTCTTTACACGAGCCAGCACGCGGGTGCGTGCTCGTTCCTGCATGGGTCCGTGTGGGTCGACTCGAAAGGTGCGGCTCAAGGCTTGCTGGTCCGGGTAAATGGCCGGGTTATTTCGCGATTCCGGGCTGATCAATTTCATCGCAGCCGCATTCGGTGTCGCGTAGTTCGAGTAATCCGCGTTTCTAAAGGCAATATCTTCGCGCAACAGGAAGTTCAAGAATGTATGGGCATTCTCGACGTGCGGCGCATCCGTCGGAATGTAGATGCCATCGATCCACATGCCACTACCTTCTTTAGGTATGAAATAAGCGAGGTCGATATCAATGCCGGCTTCTTTAGATCGTTGTAAGGCGTTTGCGTAATCTCCCGACCAGGCCATTGCGACGCAGAGTTCCTTGTTTGGTATATCTGACAGGAACTTGTCGTTACTGAAATAGCGCACGTACGGACGCACCTCGAGCAACATTTCCTGAACGGCCGCAAGGCTCTCCTCATCAACAGCGTTGGGGTCGAGTTCCAGGTAGGCGAGCGCCATCGGGAGCAGGCTGGTTACTGAGTCAAAGAAACTCACCCCGCAGTCTGCGAGCTTGCTGATGACTTCCGGATCGAACAGTATCGCCGCAGTGTCCATAGGCTGATTCGGCAATCGTTCTCGAACCATATCAACGTTCCATGAAATTCCCGTAGTACCCCAATGATAGGGTGTGTTGTAGCCGCGCACCGACTCGTAAATATCGAGCTGCCGCATTATCTCCGGATCGAGGTTCTTGAGATTGGGCAATTGCTCGGGGTCAACTTTCTGGTAGACGCCGACATCGATCAGGCGGCTGGCGAGCAGGTTATCGTGGAAGATCACGTCATAACCGCTATTGCCGGTCAAGAGCTTTACGTCGATCGTTGCAGATGTCGCGTAGGTGTCGTAATTGACACTGATTCCGGTCTCGGACTCAAACTGCTCGACAACACCTGGGGCGATGGCATCCGCCCAGTTGTAGACGTTGACAACTTTTTCGCTGCCAGTAGCGGTAGTCGTTTCGCTTCCACAGGCAGTAATCATCAAAACCGCTGTGTACGCGGTGATTCGAAACAATTTCGTCATATTTCATCCAGGCTGCGCTTCTTCGCTTAACTTTATCTTACTTACAGGTTTATTCACAAAGGATAGTGTTTCGGAAATACGCTATGCAGATATTCGTCGACAGCATTGGTGGCGCTATGCCGTTCGAAGCGCTTCGGGCTGATCAGGTAGGACAGCCACATGCCATTGGTGACTGATGCCAGCATAGTAGCAACGGCCGCCCTGGTTACATTCTTGTAGTTACCCTCTGCAATAATTTCATCGCAGAGAGTGCAAAGAACATCGTCGTAGTACTCATCGGATTTCTTGCACACTTCGCGATACCTGGGTCGGGATTTAAGGATAGGAATTTCTATCGCGTGGTTGAGGCGCTGGGCGTGGAAAACGATCGCTGCATCCTGGTATTAGCAGCGCATGAGCCGGTAAGCCGTGGACACGGGATCGTCGCGGCATGAATCGGCACCTGATCCGGGTGCCTCGTTTGGTCAACTTCCTGAATCTCGGTGGTTCGGCCATCTGCGGGCCGAACGATATCCTCGGACATCGGCTCAGGCGATGTCTGGCACGGGGTGATAGGTCAGGGACAGTGTCTCGCCCTCGGGCGAGGGCGGATCGGGACCGACGATGATCAGTGTCGGCGCTTGGCGACAGGCGACGTAATAGTCGTCCAATCGTTTGATCCCCCGGCCGGCATAATTACCGATGACGACATAGACGAGAATGCTGACCGCAATCATGGTCGTGTAGATGTCCATCTCGGTTACTTTAGCTCACTCGACGTTGTATACGTTTGATATCGCTGGATTAGGGAACCAGTATGTAGCATATAATATTGCCGAGGATGGGTAGGCTACAGACATGACGAGAACATTGCAGGAGGTTCGGCCGTCGCTGCCGGCAAGCTGGTACTACGACCCCGATCATTACAAACTGGAGCTCGAGGAGATCTGGTACCGCGACTGGATATGCGTCGGCCACGTCGACGCGCTGACCCAAACCGGTGATTACTTCACCGCGACGATCGGAGACCAGAGTATCATCGTGACCCGAGCGACGAACGGTG
>JAOTYD010000103.1 GCA_029862005.1 Gammaproteobacteria bacterium
CACGAACGCGAAACCGAGCCGAAAGCTGCGTTTGTTATTTTTCAAATAATATCTTTCACCGATATCGATTAACACACCCCTGTTGCGCAGGCGTTTACCGAGTTCAGTTGCGTCAAACCCCCTGGGGCCGGTCAGCCAGAATGACGTGCCGCCGCGGGTCGGCGTCCGCTCGAGCATGCTCAGGTGCCTGGCGATCGCGTCGTTCATGACATGCCATCGTCGCTTGTAGCGCCGTTCTATATTGCGCAGATGCGAATCGTAGTAGCCAAGTTGAAAAAACAGTGCGACCACTTCCTGAACAATCGTCGGCGCATGGCGCATGATCACGCCCCTGACGATCCGCGCTTGTCGGATAATGTCACGGTGCGCGACCATGAACCCGAGACGGATGCCGGGTGAAATGGTTTTTGACAGGCTGCCGATATAGATGACGCGATCGTTTTTATCCTGCGAGCGCAGGGACCGTGAGCGCGAATTGAAATAGTTCATCTCTGCTTCGTAGTCGTCTTCGATGACCAGGAAATCCTGCTTGGCCGCCGCGGCCAGTAACTGCTTGCGACGCGGCTGAGACATGGTCACCATGGTCGGGAACTGGTGGCTGGGCGTGGTAAAAACCAGCTGACATTCATCGGGTATTTTCTGGACGATCAGGCCTTCGTCGTCAATTGGCACACCGATAAGCCGATTGCCGGTAAGCTGAAGGGCATTGCGTCCATAGTGATAGCCGGGATCTTCGACAGCGATGGGTTTGTTTTTGTGGGCAAAGGTCGCGCCAATAATAAACAGTGCGTTTTGTGCGCCCAGGGTAATTAACACTTCGTCCTCGTTGGCATAAATCCCGCGTGAGCTCAACAAGCGCTGGCGCAACTGTCGGGACAACTGCTGACTGTCGCTCTCGACGGAATCGTCACGCCAGGTGGACGTTTTGGTGCTTTTCAGCGCGAGTCGCGTGCATTCTCGCCAGCTGTCGACAGGAAAAAGATCTGGATCAATCTGGTTGTAAATAAACGGATAGGGATAACTCGTCCAATCAAGAGGATTGTCAACGGGTTCCAGCCCAAATGAATCAAACGTAACGGGTGGTGGAGTATCAACGCGACTGGGTTTTTGATTTTGCCTTTCCGTTGTTTCTGCTGGAGAAAGAGCGATAGGGTTGACGAAGTATCCAGACCGGTCTCGTGCTACCAGCAACCCAAGATCAATTAATCGATTGTAAGCAGAAAATACTGTATTCCTCGATACCCCTAGCTGGTCTGCCAGTTCTCGACAGGAAGGTAAACGTTTATCCAGCGAAAGGGTTTGAGATGTGATGGCAGAGCTTACCAATTCACAAATTTGATCACGCAGTCCCAGGCTTGATTTCTCAGGTAATACGAAATGGGGCGTCGTAGAGTCCATGGTTAGTTCTGAAAATTTTATGCATTACGGATAAGGCATATGAAGAATCGTTAAATTTTAATTGTGGCACTTTTTACAAAATCTGTCCTCTGCATTCGTATCAACTGTCACTTTCCTTAAGATTGGCAATATGAAATATTGATTGAGATACCCCATTCACATCAATATTCTTTGGGAGGATAAGTCTGTGAAAATTAAATCTATCTTAAAGGTAGTGGCTTTAAGCTTGGCCATTACTTGCTTTGCACAGCCAGCAAGTGCGGAAAAAGTACTTAAGCTGGGAACAGTCGGCTTCGAAGGTATGCCTATCGGTGATGCGATTGCCCAGGCCTTGATTCCGACCCTGGAAGAAGTTTCAGGCGGTAAAATGAAAATTGAGCCGCATTACCGCAAATCTCTTTGCAGTGAGCAATCCTGCGGCGAACAGGCGAACCAGGGTTTGATTGCGCTGTGGACAAGTTCTACCGCAAACTTTGGTAACTTTGGCACCGCGTTGTCAGTTTTCGACCTGCCCTACATTTTCAAGAGCATCGAAGATGCCGACCGAATCTCTAGCGAATGGCTGGCCAAGAAGCAATGTGACATTGCTGCCGAGGAAGCGGGCCACGTTTGCCTGACCGTATACTCCAGTGGTGGCTTTCGTCAGCTCGGAAACGCGCACGGCCCGGTTCATGTCCCTGCTGACATGAAAGGCATCAAATGGCGTGTTACCAAAAGCCC
>JAOTYD010000104.1 GCA_029862005.1 Gammaproteobacteria bacterium
CTCAAATCGGTAATGGATATCTACGAAAGCAACACCCACGGCACCTGACACGGGCAGGCGCCAGCCTGACCCCGTTTTCCTGCGAGCAATTAGGAATACTATCCCCGGAATTAGCAGTTTAAAACGTCGCCCGTTTCCTGCGGCTCATACGCGGTTCGTGGCAGGTAGATTTGGACCGTGGTACCCATGTCGATCTGTGATTCGATTTCGATGGTCCCGCCGTGCTCGGTGACGATGGACTGACAGAGGGTGAGGCCCAGACCGGTTCCGCGATCGACCGACTTTGTGGTGTAGAACGGATCGAATTTGTGCCTCTGCGCCTCCTCGTCCATGCCACATCCGTTGTCACGGATGGTCAGGCGCAATCCATCGTTCTCGGCGTAGGTGGATATGGCAATCACCGGCACCCGGCTAGTGACCCCTTCCACCGCGTCAGCCGCATTGACCAGCATGCTCATAATGACCTGGATCAATTGTTCTTCGTTGCCCTCCACCGCCGGCAACTCACTGTCCAGTTCCAGTGCGCACCCGACCTTCAGCAGCCGCTTGTCGTAACGCATGAGCCGATAGGTGGTGCGGATCAGCTGATTTAGATCGAGCAGTTCACGCTCTCTCGAGGGGCTGCTGGAAAAGTCCGATACATCCCGAACGATTGCAACGATGCGTTCCAGGTACTGCAGGACGGCATCGCAGCTGGTGCGCAGTTGCTCGTGATCGAAGGTGCAGGATGCTTCATTTTCCCGCATGTCGCGCACCAATTCGGCAATTCCCGCCACGGGATTACCGATTTCGTGAACGATACCGGCGGCCAGGGTACCGATGGCGGCAGTTTTCTCCTGGTGGATGTATTTTTCGCGCTCGATCTCGCTCTGGCGCTCACGCTCCTCGAGTTCGACCGCCATACGCTCCAGGGCCTCGGAGAGTTTCCCGACCTCGTCACCGCGCCGGGGCAGACCGCCGCCGGGCGAGTCGATGGGCGGGTTCTCGCGCTTGACTATGGCTGCCGTCTGAACCTCCAGGGTTTTCAGGTCACGGCTGATCGCCTTGAGAAAGCGACCACTGGTGATTCCGATCGCCATCAATCCCAGAACACCGATCACCAGTGCCGCGAACGCCACACTGTCACTGTGGCTGCGGAATCCATCCACAAGGTTACTCTGCTGTTGGCGAGCCTTATCGATTCGGTGGCCCAGCATCTTCTCCGCGTCCTGAAGTTTATAGCGCAGCGCGGATACGCTCGCCAACGTCGGGTTGATGTAGGCCTCGTCCAGGGCCCGCTGAAGCGAGAGCAGGGTCGTCTCGGCCCCCGGATATCGCATGGGCAAACCTTCATACAGGGAACGCACCACCGCGAGCTGATAGCGCAAGCCATCCTGTTCGATATCGTTACCGTGAACGAGAATTTGCGAGCGCAGGTTCTGCAGGGTTCGCAGGGTGGCGAGGTCGGACTGCGATACCGCAGCTTCGCGTTCGTAGACGGAGCGCAGTTGCTCGACTTCGTCAATCAACTCCTCTTTTTGGTCCAGCACGAACAGTGTGAGGCCGGCGGCGTAGATCATCAGCACCGTAAATGCGAGCATGCCCTTGGTCTGCAGCGACAATTCGGACATCATCTTTTCCGGGAACGCGCCAGTAATTGACAGTTGAAAATTTAACTTGCAATGGTAATGCCAACCTTCCGACACGGATAATATGGCACGCGATTTGCGAGTATTTTGACCAAATTGTGCCAACAAACGGAGCTAAACCCGCAAAATTTCTCTGTTAAACGAATTTTGACTCCAGATACGGTAGATTCCCGGCCGATTTTCTGAATATTCGAATCAGAAAATCAGCCGATATTCTCGAATTCGGGAGAACGTCTTCCCGCTTTCGAGAATATCGTTTCCCTCGCCCTCGATTCCAGTATCCGGTTTCGGCCCGCATTTAGCTGTTTGCAAGTTGCGTATTAACGAAACGATCTTTGCGTTGGAAAACATAAAACGCGTATTTGTTTTTTTGACGTAGCAACTATCTGAAATCTAACGCCAAACCAAATTTGTATTAACCCTTCACATTTGACTAAAGGAGACTAACCATGAACAATTCAATCAATCGCAGAAAATTCAT
>JAOTYD010000105.1 GCA_029862005.1 Gammaproteobacteria bacterium
GCTGGCAAGCGGGCTTTCTGCGGTGTTGAGCACCTGTAGCTGGCCCATGGCAACCGCTGCTCCTACGAAGGGGCAAGTTGCCATCCTCTCAGCGATCTCGTTTAGATCTTCCCGGGCCAGGGACACAGGGTCTTTATTCGGCTTTGTCACTATATATCCTCCTGATCAATTATTTTTCCATCAGAGTCGAGCAGCTTAAAAATCAGATCACAACTTTTAAGTCCGATCCTCAGCCTGGGGAGAGTTGAGTTTTTTGCATAGAGTCGCGTGCACTCATTTCAGCCCACCAGCTGCGCAGTCCCGGATTCTCTTGAAGGATCGGATCGCTGTCGGGAGTGCTTTGAAAATAATCAAAAATCGGCGCCAGGTGAATGTCAGCCAGGGTTACATGATCGCTGACGAGAAATTTACTATCAGCCTGTAATCCGGCAATGATACCCATGCATTTTGATATCTCTGGCATGGCTTCAGCTATGGCTGACTCATCAGGTTGCTCGCCAAGCATTGGCATCACAATTCGCTGGATAACAAGCTGACCAACGGTACATGGATAAGTATAACTATCTATAATACTGACGATCTGGTTCATGCGAGCACGTTTCTTCGCAGTTTCTGGTTGCAACGATGGGCCGTCAAATACCTCGTCGATATAACGTTCTATAGCGATGACTTCGTAAAGCTCGAAGCCATCGTGCTCGAATGCAGGAACTTTGGCGAAAGGGTGGCGCTCCACCTGTTCCGCCGGCATCGGTCCCTGTAAAAAGTCTACTTCGACAAGGTTATAATCGACGCCTTTTTCTTCCATTGCCAGGCGTGCACTGCGTGTGTAAGTGCTGTATGCGGGGCCGTAGAGAGTTGGTTTGCTCATTGGAAATCCTCCTATGATTTGAAACATGCCGACACTACTATGCAAGCCTATTCCCGCGCTTTCTATGAAACCAATAAAAAAAATATATGTGGCTTGCCAGGTAATAGATTTACTAAACCGCAAAAACGAATGTGGAGTTACAGAAATGATTTTCTTTTGGTAACACCGCGATTGTCTGCAATGTGCCGAAACCCGATACTGATGCCGTATATCACAGTGCCTGCCATACGGACCTGAAGTTGCTCAACCTATCCCGTCGAGATGCTCGCTATCAACATTAAGTTGCAAAGAAATCGTTAGCTATTACCGCTAACTTTCCCCTGTTTAATTCAATATTTTCAAATACACCACCGACGCCGGGCTCTTTGCCTTTACTCTACTGTAACCGACTTCGCCAGGTTACGCGGCTGGTCGACATCGGTGCCGCGCAGGACCGCAACGTGATAGGCAAGGATCTGCAGCGGGACCACCGACAGGATTGGGGTAATGTAGTCGGTATCGCAATCCATCTCGATGACGACATCGTCGGCGTCGGCTTCGAGGTGCGCGCCGCGATGCGCGAACACATAAAGCTTGCCGCCACGGGCCTTGACTTCCTGCATGTTGGAGTGCAGTTTTTCCAGCAGGTCGTCGTTCGGCGCCACGACGATGACCGGCATATCGGCATCGACCAGCGCCAGCGGGCCGTGTTTGAGCTCGCCTGCCGGGTAAGCCTCGGCATGGATGTAGGATATTTCCTTGAGCTTCAAAGCGCCTTCCATCGAGATCGGGTAATGTTCACCGCGGCCGAGGAACAATGCATGTTGTTTGTCGACGAAGTCCTCGGCGATGACTTCGATGCTTGCCTCCAGCCGCAGCAACTCATCGATTTGTCGTGGCAGAGAACTCAATTCACCGATGATTGCGGCAATGGTTTTATCGTCGAGCCGCTGCTGAATTCGACCGAGCGATACAACCAGTAACAGCATCGCCACCAGCTGGGTGGTAAAGGCCTTGGTCGAGGCGACGCCGATTTCAGGTCCGGCGCGAGTCATCATCACCAGGTCGGATTCGCGCACCAGCGAAGATTCAGGTACGTTGCATATGCACAGGCTGCCGCAGTATTTATCCGAGTTCAGACTGCGCAGGGCAGACAGCGTGTCGGCGGTTTCACCGGATTGCGACAAGGTAACAAACAGCGTGTTATCC